>DASUIJ010000425.1:0-24256 GCA_036279815.1 Phenylobacterium sp.
GGCTCGGCGCTCTCGCCCACCTGGAAGAACATGTTGTCCGCCCGGAAGTCGCCGTGCACCACCGTGCGCGGGCGCTCGGCCACCTGGTCCAGCATCGCCTCGATCCCCGTCGCCAGCCGCTCGCCGGTCCGCTTCATGGCCGCCGGCATCCGCTCGCCCAGGAAGTCGACCACGGCGGGCCAGCACTGCTGGTAGATCGGCTGCAGGGCGCGCATCTGCGGCGAGTTGATCGGCAGGAGCCAGTCGAAGTCATCCAGTTCCGGATCGCGCCACCAGCGGGCGTGCAGGCGTCCCGCCGCGGTCACGGCGAGGGCGGCGTCCTCCGCCGTCAGCCCGTCCACCTGGTCGCCCAGCCGCGCGGGCGCGAGGTCCTCGAGCAGCAGGACGAAGTCGTGGGTCTCCGGCTCGAACTCCACGTGATAGGCGCGCGGCGTGCGGACCGGGGTGGACGGCGCCACCATCCGGTAGAAGCCGGTCTCCTTTTCGTAGAAATGGAAGGCCTGGTCGATGTCCCGGGCGCCGGGGTGCAGAGGCGCGAGCTTGGCGATCAGGCTGCGGGGCGCGCCGGGCGCGGGGCCGTCATAGGTGAGCGCGAGGCGCCCCATGGCGCTCATGAAGCCGGCGCCGGCGCCCAGGGGCGAAGCCTCGAAGGCGGAGACCGCCGCCCCGTCCAGCGCGCCGCAGCCGCGCAGGGCCCCGGTGAGCCATTGCGGCGTGATCGCCTCAACCGTCCTTGGAAAGGTCTCCCCCCGCACGGCTTCCCCCTTGGGGAGGCGTCAGGGCGTCTCCCTCGCGGCTATGGCGGGATGCTAGGCCGATGGCGGCCGGGGTCAACAGACCTAGCCCCGAAGGTGGGCGCGCTCGTTCAGGCTGACGACGTTGCGCTGGCCGCTGCGGGCGCACATGTAGCGGTGGACGCTGGTGTAGCCGGGCTCGAAGAACAGCCGCGGCTCCATGCCCAGCACATGGGCGGTCCAGACGTTGATCACCCCGCCGTGGCAGAAGACGGCGACGGTCTGGCCCGGATGGGCGGCGATGATCTCCTCCAGGGCGCCCACCACCATCTGCTGGAAGCCTGCGATGTCGTGGGCGTGCTCCCCTTCGGAAAAGGCCTTCCACGCCTCGTAGTTCTCGCGCTTCAGTTCCTCCATGGGCACATAGCTGCCGGAGTCGCGGTCGAACTCCACGACGCCGTCGTGTCGGCGCAGCTCGTGGCCGCCCTGGGCCGCGAAGGGCTCCGCGGTCTGGCCGGCGCGCAGCATGGTGCTGGCGTAGACGGCGTGGACCGGCTCGTCGGCGAGCCAGGCCGCCACCCGCCGGGCCTGGTCGTGGCCCTGGGGCGAGAGCGGCGGGTCGGAGGTGTCGTCGCGGCGCTCCGGCAGGCCGTGGCGGATCAGGATGAGTTCCATCTGGGTCTGTTCCTATTGCGCGCCGGTGGAGCCGAAGCCGCCCGAGCCGCGGTCGGTCTCGTCCAGGCTCCCGACCTCGGCCCAGGTCGCCTGGATCACCGGGGCGACGATCAACTGGCCGATGCGGTCGCCGCGGCGGATAGTGAAGTCCTCCCCGCCCAGATTGATCAGGATCACCTTCACCTCGCCCCGATAGTCGGCGTCGATGGTGCCCGGGGTGTTGGCCAGGGTGATCCCCGACTTCAGCGCCAGTCCGGAGCGCGGGCGCACCTGGCCCTCGAAGCCGGACGGGATGGCGAAGGCCAGCCCCGTGGGGACCGGGTGGCGGGCGCCCGGCTTCAGCACCAGCGGTTCGTCTTCCGGCACCGCCGCGCGCAGGTCCATGCCGGCGGCGTCGGCGGTCTCGTAGGCGGGAAGGGGCAGGTCCTTGTTGTGGGCCAGGCGGACCACGGGAATGACGGGCTTCACTTGAACTCCTGGGCCATGCGGGCGGCCAGCTTCTGCGCGACCTGGGACTTGGGCGCCCGATCCCATCGCTCGATTCCCGCCGCCGTGACGATGGCGACCGCGTTGTCGTCGCCGCCCATGGTGCCGGCGATGGAGACGTCGTTGGCGACGATCCAGTCGCAGCCCTTCCGGGCCAGCTTGGCCTGGGCGTAGGCCTCGACCTCGTGGGTCTCGGCGGCGAAGCCCACCACCAGCTTCGGTCGCCGGGCGGATTTCGACAGCGTCGCCAGGATGTCGGGGTTCTCCACCAGGGAGATGGTCGGAGGGGCGTCGCCGGTCTTCTTGGTCTTGGTGGCGTTGACCTGTTCGGGCCGCCAGTCGGACACCGCGGCCACGCAGACCGCAATGTCGGCGGGCAGGGCCTTCTCGCAGGCGGCCAGCATCTCCCGGGCGGTCTCCACGTCCACCCGGCGCACGCCGGGCGGGGTCGCGACCGCCACCGGGCCGGCGACCAGGGTCACGCGGCAGCCGAGCTCGGCCAGGGCGGCGGCGATGGCGAACCCCTGCTTGCCGCTGGAGCGGTTGGTCAGCACCCGCACCGGGTCGATGGGCTCGGCGGTGGGGCCGGCGGTGACGATCGCGCTCTTGCCGGCCAGCGGCTTGGGCGCTCCGGCCAGCAGCGCCATGATCGCCTCGAAGATCTCCGCGGGCTCGGCCAGGCGGCCGAAACCGTATTCGCCGCAGGCCATGGCGCCCTCGTCGGGCCCGACGAACTGGACGCCGTCGGCCTTGAGGGCGGCGAGATTGCGCCGGGTGGCGGGGTGGTCCCACATGCGCACGTTCATGGCCGGGGCCATCAGCACCGGCTTGTCCGTGGCCAGCAGGGCGGTGGAGGCCAGGTCGCCCGCCAGGCCGTTGGCGGCCTTGGCCATCAGGTCCGCGGTGGCCGGGGCGACCACCACCAGGTCGGCCGAGCGCGACAGCTGGATATGGCCCATCTCCGCCTCGTCGGTCAGCGAGAACAGCTCGGAATAGACCCGGTCCTCGCAAAGCGCCGACAGCGACAGGGGGGTGACGAATTCGGCGCCGGCCCTGGTCAGGATCGGCCGCACCGCGACCCCGGCCTTGCGCAGCAGCCGGGCCAGTTCGAGGCTCTTATAGGCCGCGATCCCGCCGCCGACGATCAACAGAACTCGCTTTTCCGACAAGGCGTTCCGCCCTCCGCGACCGGTCTGCGCCTCTTAAGGCAAACGGGAGGACTCGACAAACCCGGCGATCTGTTCTTAGTTCGTTCCAATACAACCAAGCCGGGTGACGGAGGGCATATGTCTAGATCGGGAGTGGTGCTGGCGGCGGGCTTGGCCCTGGTGCTGGCGGCGGGATGCGAGCGGTCGTCGGCGGTGGCGTCGAAGGACCGCGACCGTTCGGGTGAGCGTTCGGCGACCTACGAGGACCGGGGGGCGTCGTCGTCCGACCGGCGGTCGTCGCAGGACGGGGGCCGGGACCGCGGCGACGAGGCGGTGCGGCTGGTGGACGGCAAGCCCGTCTGGTCGTCCAGCCGCCGGGGCTCGGCGGAGGAGAACGCCCGCAAGAGCTTCGATCGCAACGGCGAGGCGTTCGGCGCACGGAACCTGGACGACTATGTCCGCAAGGCCCACGCCTTCGTCGAACACCCGCCGGCCGGCGCCGAGACCCTGAAACGCGCCAATGGCGACACCCTGTTCTACGACGCCAGGAGCAACGTCTTCGCCGTGGCCAACAAGGACGGGGTCCCCAGGGCGATGTTCAAGCCGGACCAGGGCGAGGCCTATTGGGACCAGCAGAAGTCCCGCGAGACGCGCCGCCAGGCCGCGCGGGGCGACCGTCGGGACCGGGCCAGCGGAGACAGCGATGACTGAGCGCATCATCCGCACCGCCGGGTTCGACTGGAGCCAGGCCCTGCGCGGACGGCATCCGCTCAACGAGGCTTCCGAAATGCAGCTGGTCCGCCTGGGCGACATCAGCGGCATGCGCCGGGTGTTCACCAACCTCGTGCGCATCCCGCCCGGCAAGGAGAGCTGGATCCCCCACGCCCATTCGGTCGAGGAGGAGATGGCCTTCGTCCTGGAGGGGACCGGCGACGTGGTGCTGGACGGCGAGCGCCAGGCGATCGGGCCCGGCGACTATGTGGGCTTCCCCGTCGACGGGGTGGTCCATTCGATCGTCAATACCGGGACCGGTCCGTTGACCTATCTGACGGTCGGCGAACGGTCCCGCGTCGAGGTGGCCGACATGCCCACCCTCGGCAAGACCGCGGTGTTCCGGCCAGGCGGCGTCGACCTCTACGGGCCCGACGGCCTGGAGCACCTGACCGAGGCCGAGTGGGGCGCGCGGATGCAACTGCCGTCCGCCGCTGAGGATGGGAAGGGCTAGCGGACCAGCGCCGCCAGCAGGAAGGCCGCGCCGGCGACCGCGGCGCCGGCCGCGAACCAGAAGGCCGGCTGGAGTTGCGGGGCGGGCTCGACCACCGCCACCGGCGCGGCCGGGGGCGTCTCGATCAGGCGGGCGAGGTTGCGCAGGGCGTCCATGGCCTCGTCGGCGAACCGCCTGGCGCGGGCGGCGGGGGACAGTTCGCGCACCATCCAGCGGCGCACCACCGGATCGGCCGCCGTCCACATGTTGTGGTCGGGCATGATGGAACGGGCGACGCCCTCGACCGTCATCATGGTCTTCTGCAGCAGCACCAGTTCGGGGCGCAGCTTCATCTCGAACAGGGCGGTGATCTCGAAGAGCTGGATCAGCACCCGACTCATGGGCACCTCGCTGGCCGGGCGGCCGAACACCTGCTCGCCCACCGCGCGCAGGGCCTGGGCGAAGGCGGCGACGGAATGGGAGCGCGGCACATAGCCGGCGTCGAAATGCACCCGGGCGACCCGGTCGTAGTCGCGCTCCAGGAAACCCAGCAGAATCTCGGCCAGATAGCGGCGCTCGGCCGGGCCCAGGCGGCCGATGATGCCGAAGTCCACCGCCTCGATGCGGTCGGGCGCGGCGACGAACAGGTTCCCCTCGTGCAGGTCGGCGTGGAACACCCCGTGGTCGAGGGCCTGGGACAGGAAGGCGCGGATCAGGTTGTCGGCCATGGCCTGGCGATCGATGCCGGGCTGCTCCAGGGCGGCGGGATCGGAAAGCGCCACGCCCCGGGCCCATTCCAGGGTCAGGACCCGCTTGCCGACGCCCTCCCAGATCACCTTGGGCGCGGTCATGTAGCCGTCGCGGGCCATGACCTCGGCCAGCTCGTCGGCGCCCGCCGCCTCCAGCCGCAGGTCGAGCTCGAGCTCGGTCGCGCGGATCACGGTCTCCGCCAGGGCGCGGGGTTCGAGCCGGCGCGCGTCCGGCGCCCAGTGCTCCATCAGCCGGCCGGCCAGGCGCATGGCCTCGGAGTCCTCCGCCACCCGCTGCGCGATCCCCGGCCGCAGCACCTTCACCGCCACCCGGCGGCCGTCCTTGAAGGTGGCGTCGTGGGCCTGGGCCAGGGAGGCCGCCGCCACCGGGCCGCCGAAGCGGGTGAACAGGCTCTCCACCGAAACGCCCAGGGTCAGTTCGATCTCGCGTCGCGCGTCCTCGGTCGGGAACGGCTCCAGGCGATCCTTCAGCCGGGCCAGGTCCTGGGCGAAGGTGATCCCGAAGATGTCGGCGCGGGTGGACAGCAGCTGGCCGAGCTTGATCGCCACCGGTCCCAGCCCTTCGAGCGTGCGCGCCAGGCGCTCGCCCGGCCGACCCTGCCCCGCCTGCGGTCCGGCCAGCACCCGCACGGCGCGGGAGGCCGCCTGCAGCTGCGGAGGATAGAACTCGTCAAGCTCGCGCGGCAGCAGGGCGTCGTTCCGCGCCAGCCGCCAGCCCGCTTCGATCAGCCGGCGCCATCCGCCCATGGATCAGACGGCCCATCCATGATGCAGGGCCGCCACGCCGCCCGTGAAGTTGGTGTAGCCCGCGCGGCTGAACCCGGCCTTCTGGATCATGCCGACGAAGGTCTTCTGGTCGGGGAACCGGCGGATGCTCTCCACCAGGTACTGGTAGGAGGCGCGATCCTTGGCGACGGCCTCGCCGATGGCCGGGATCACCTTGAAGGAATAGGCGTCGTAGGCCTTGCGCAGGGCCTCGGTGGCGGGCCGGGAGAACTCCAGGCACAGGAACCGGCCGCCGGGCTTCAGCACGCGGCGGGCCTCGACCAGGGCGGCCTGGACGTCGGTGACGTTGCGGATGCCGAAGGAGATCACATAGGCGTCGGCGCTGGCGTCGCGCAGCGGCAGGGCCTGGGCGTCGCCCACGGCCCAGGCGATCTCCGGCTCGCCGCCCTTGGCGCGGCCGGCGGCGATCATCTCGGCGTTGTAGTCGAGCACGAAGACCCTGGCGTCCGGGCCGCCCCGGCGCTCCTGGGCGCGGCGGGCCATGCGGGCGAACCGGCGGGCCATGTCGCCGGTGCCGCCGGCGCAGTCGATGATCGTCTCGCCCGGCTGGGGATTGAGGCGCGCGGCCACCGCGTCCTTCCAGAGCCGGTGCACGCCCACGCTCATCAGGTCGTTCATCAGGTCGTAGCGGGAGGCGACGCGGTCGAACACGCCACGGACGAGGCGTGGCTTCTCGGCGGGATCGACGTCGCGAAATCCGAAGGTGGCGGCCATGGCGCGGTCTTAGCGCCTGAGGGCCGCGCGCGCCACCATTGCCTAGCCCCCGCCCGCCATGGCACCCAGGCGCCATGCCTGAACTTCCCGAGGTCGAGACCGTCCGCCGTGGCCTTCAGCCGGTGCTGGAGGGTCGGCGCCTGTCCCGTGTCGAGGCCCGCCGCCCCGACCTGCGTTTTCCCTTTCCCGAGGGCTTCGTCCAGCGCCTGACCGGGGCGACGATCCGCAAGCTGGAGCGCCGCGCCAAGTACCTGATGGCCGAGCTGGACCGGGGCGAGACCCTGGTGATGCACCTGGGGATGAGCGGCCGCTTCGAGATTGCCCGGCCGCAGGGCCATGTGCGGCCTGGTGAGTTCCATTACGCCGCCGACCCCGACCCCAAGCACGCCCACGTGGTGTTCGAGACCCAGGACGGCGGGCGGGTGACCTATTACGACCCGCGCCGGTTCGGCTACATGGACCTGATCGAGACCGCCGCCCTGGCCGAGCATCCCTGGTTCGCCGGGCTGGGGCCGGAGCCGCTGTCGGACGACTTCGACGCCCGGCGGCTGACCGCCGCCTTCGCGGGCCGCAAGCAGGGGCCCAAGGCCCTGCTGCTGGACCAGCGGACCGTGGCGGGACTGGGCAACATCTATGTCTGCGAAGCGCTGAACCGCGCCCGCATCTCGCCGTTCAAGCCGGCCGGGACCATCGCCGCCCGGCGGCTCCCGGCCCTGGTGGAGATCGTCCGCGAGGTGCTGGCGGAGGCCATCGAGGCCGGGGGTTCGACCCTGCGCGACTACGCCTCCGCCGACGGGGCGCTGGGCTACTTCCAGCATCGGTTCCGCGCCTATGACCGGGAGGGCGAGCCCTGCCTCAACCCCGGCTGCAGGGGGACCATCGCCCGGGAGGTTCAGGCGGGGCGCTCCACCTTCTACTGCGCCACATGCCAAAAGTGAGATGGCGCGCGCCCCGCCGCGCCTCTAGGTTCCGTTCCATGTGGATGCCCCGGTTGCTGGGCGCTGCGATCGCGGCGCTCCTTCTCGCCTCGCCCGCCCTGGCCAAGCCGCCGGTCTGGATCGTGCGCGACGGCGATTCCGAGGTCGTGCTGTTCGGCTCGGTGCATGTGCTGCCGCCCGGCCTGGACTGGCAGCCCGACGCCCTGAAGGCCGCGCTGGCGGACGCCGACGACCTGTGGTTCGAGCTGCCGATGGACCCGGCGGCCGAGGCCCAGATCGCCCAGATCGCCCAGGCCCGGGGGGTGATGACCATCGACAAGTCGCTGATCGCCATGCTGTCGCCCAAGGGCCGCGAGCGGCTGAGCCGCGCCTGCATGCGCTTCCATCTGTCGCCGGGCCTGATGGACCGGTTCGAGCCCTGGCTGGCCGAGGTGGCCCTGGCCAGCGCCCAGTTCCGCGACGCCGGGGCCGACGCGGAGTCGGGGGTGGAGAAGACCGTCCAGGCCGAGGCGCCGGCAGGCGCCCAGCGCCGGGCTTTCGAGACCGTCGAGCAGCAGATCGAGATGTTCGACGGCGCGCCCCTGGCCGACCAGCTCGCCTCTCTGGAAGAGAGCCTGCGGGAGCTGGACCACGATCCCAAGGGCTACGACCGTCTCGTCGGCGCCTGGATGGCCGGCGACGTGAAGGGCCTGGAAAAGGACGCCCTGGAACCCCTGCGCAAGGCCGCGCCCGAGATCTACCGGCGCGTGGTCCTCGACCGCAACGCCGCCTGGACCCGGGCGCTCGACGCCCGTCTCAAGGCCGGGGGCCGGACCGCCGTGGTGGTGGGGGTCGGCCACCTGGTCGGCGCCGGCGGCGTGCCGGCCCGGCTGCGCGCCCTTGGCTATTCGGTCGAGGGGCCGTAAAGCGCCACCGAACCCTATGGAGCGCCGCCTATGGCCTACGAAACCCTGATCGTCGAGGCGCACGACGCCGTCACCCTCATCCGGCTGAACCGGCCGGAGGCGCTGAACGCGCTGAACAGCACGCTCCTGGCGGAGCTTTCCACGGCGCTGGACGTGGCCGAGGCCGACGACGGCGTCCGCTGCCTGGTGATCACCGGCTCGGACCGCGCCTTCGCGGCCGGGGCGGACATCAAGGAGATGTCGGACAAGACCTACGCCGAGATGTTCAAGGCCGACTTCTTCGGCGCCGCGGCCCGCAGGATGGAGCAGTTCCGCAAGCCGATCATCGCGGCGGTGGCCGGCTACGCCCTGGGCGGCGGCTGCGAACTGGCCATGCTGTGCGACTTCATCATCGCCGCAGAGACCGCCAGGTTCGGCCAGCCGGAGATCAATCTGGGCGTCATGCCCGGCATCGGCGGCACCCAGCGCCTGACCCGCTTCGTCGGCAAGTCCAAGGCCATGGACATGATCCTGACCGCCCGGATGATGGACGCCGCCGAAGCCGAGCGCTGCGGCCTCGTCTCCCGCGTGGTGGCCGCCGACAAGCTGGTGGAGGAGGCCCTGGCCGCCGCCGCCAAGATCGCCGCCCAGTCGCCGCTGGCGGTGATGATGAACAAGGAGCTGGTGGAGACCGCCTTCGAGACCACGTTGTCGGCCGGGGTCGCCGTGGAGCGCCGCCTGTTCCACTCCCTGTTCGCCTTCGACGACCAGAAGGAGGGCATGGCCGCCTTCATCGAAAAGCGGAAGCCCGGGTTCAAGGGCTCCTAGCCTCGTCAAGCCAGATGGGAACCGGTTCGCCGCCCGGACAGGGCGCCAGCAGCAGGGGCGAGACATGCGGCTGATCGCCATCGGCGACTCCATCGTCGCCGGCGCGGGCGATCCCGACCACCTGGGCTGGGTGGGCCGGGCGATCGCCGGTCGCCGCGGGATCACCCTCTATAACCTGGGCGTGCGGCGGGAGACCTCCGCCGACATCGCCGCCCGGTGGGAAGCCGAGGTCCGGCCCAGGATGGTCGACCACGAGCCCATGCGGCTGGTGTTCTCCTTCGGCCTCAACGACTGCAATCCCGCCGACGACGGAAGGCCGGGGGTGCGCGTGCCCACGGTCGAGACCCTGAAGAACGCCCAGGCGATCCTCACCGGCGCGGCGCGGCTGGCGCCGGTGCTGCTGGTGGGCCCGCCACCGACCGCCGAGCCGGCGGTCACCGTGCGGGCCGAGGCGCTGAACGACCTGCTGCAGGCCCTGGCCGGCCGCCTGAAGGTACCCTTCATCGACGTGTTCCGGCCGCTGGCGGCGGGCGGCCTGTGGCAGGCCGAAGCCGCCGTCTGGGACGGCGCCCACCCCGGCGCGGGGGGCTATCGGCAGATGGCCGAGCTGGTCGCCGCCCATCCGGCATGGCGCGGCTTCGTCGAAGGCCAAGATTAGCGCCTGCGCCGCATTGACCCCAGGGGCGCCATCCCGTATATCCGCGCCTCCAATTTAGCCGCCCAGACCTAGGGGTCCCGGGCGCGAGCCGTTTTGAGAGCTGAAGCATGGCCAATACGCCCGGCGCCAAGAAGGCGGTCCGCAAGATCGCCCGCCGTACCGAAGTCAACAAGGCGCGCCGTTCCCGCGTGCGCACCTACCTGCGGAAGTTCGAAGAGGCGCTGGCCTCGGGCGACGCCACCGCCGCGAAGACCGCCTTTGTCGAGGCCCAGTCCGAGCTGATGCGCGCCGTCACCAAGGGCGTCGTGCACAAGAACACCGGGTCGCGGAAAGTGTCCCGGCTGGCCGCTCAGCTGAAGAAAATGGCCGCCGCCTGAGGTTGAGGCGCCAGGCTCTGAGCTTGGCTGGTAAGTTTCTGATATAATTCACAATAACATTGCACCCGCGGGTTGATTGATCCGCGGGCGTTTTGTTGCGCTGCGGTGAAGGTTGGTCCGCACCTGCGGCGAATCTTCTCAGTCGACGGAGTACCCAAAACGCGGATTCCCTTGCCCTGTGAGGGCTGGGATTGAGTCAACGAAAATATCCGCAAACGGCGCGAAGAATCTCCGTTGACCACCCCTGCGTCGAGGCTAGTGTTCGGGGCTTAGAGCGTTTTTTCCAATCGAACTTGGATGAAAAACACGGCGGCGGGACTCTATCCCGACGCCGAATGAGAAACTGTGTTCGTTGAATTGGATCGGTATTGGGCGCGGGGGCCCGGCCGATCTGGCTGGTGATCGGGAAGGTAAGAGATGACGAGCGGGGGCATGGCGCAAATCATGGTGGACGGGACCACAGGGGCGGTCTGGACAAAAACCTGCCAGGTTTTGAAGCGTGAACTGGGCGACGCGACGTTCGGGTCCTGGCTGGGCCAGGCGGCGCTGCGCGAGCGTGGCGAGGACGTGTGCCTGGTCGCGGCCACGGGCGTGGCCCGGGACTGGATTCGTCGGCACGCCTGGCGGCGGATCGGCGAGCTTTGGGCGCTGAACGACCCCATGGGCCGGCAGCTGGACCTGAAGTCGCGCATGGAATTCGAGTCCCAGGGTCCCTCCGCGTCGGTCGCCGCCGCCGCGGCTGCGATGCCGGAGGCTCTGGCGGCCGAGCCCATCGAGATCGAGGTGGACGTCGCCGTCGCGCCGACCGTCCGCGGAGCGCGTCAGCAGGGCCTGCAGGACCGCTTCTCGTTCGAGACCTTCGTCTCCGGCCCGGCCAATGAGTTCGCCTTCGCGGTCGCCCGCAGGGTGGCCTCCTGGGCCGACGGCCACTTCAACCCCGTGCTGTTCCACGGCCCCTACGGCTTCGGCAAGACCCACCTGCTGAACGCCCTGGCCTGGGAGGCCATGCGCACGGCCCCGGAGAAGCGGGTGGTCTACCTGACCGCCGAACGCTTCACCTCGACCTTCATGAAGGCCCTGCAGGACCGCCAGACCCAGGCCTTCAAGGCCGAGCTGCGCAACGCCGACCTGCTGCTGATCGACGACGTCCAGTTCGTGGCCGGCAAGTCCTCCACCCAGGAGGAGCTGTTCCACACCCTGATCGCCCTGGTCGAGGACGGCCGCCGGGTGGTGATGACCACCGACCGCTCGCCGGCCGAGCTGTCGGAGATGGAGCCGCGCCTGCGCAGCCACCTGCAGTCGGGTCTGGTCTGCGGCATCGAGCCCGCCGACCGCGCCCTGCGGCTGGGCATCCTGGAGCGCAAGCTGGCGACCCTGGCGCAACAGGGCCGGTTCGTGCCCTCGGCGCGGCCGGAAGTCCTGCAGTTCCTGGCCGACCGCTTCACCGACTCGGTCCGCGAGCTGGAGGGCGCTCTGAACACCCTGGTGGCCCGTGTGGGCGGCGAGATGGCCCAGCTCGGCCTGGACGAGGCCCAGGCGATCCTGCGGCCCCACCTGTCCTGCACCGAGAAGCGGGTGACGGTGGACCAGATCCAGAAGGCCGTGGCCGAGCATTACGGCCTCAAGCAGGCCGACATGATCTCCGAGCGCCGCGCGCGGGCGGTGGCCCGGCCCCGGCAGGCGGCCATGTGGATCGCCAAGCAGATCACCACCCGCTCCCTGCCCGACATCGGTCGCCGGTTCGGCGGGCGCGACCACACCACGGTGCTGCACGCCGTGCGCCGTATCGAGGCGCTGAAGGCCGAGGACGCCACCCTGGCGCGGGACCTGGACGTGCTGCTGAGGAAGCTGCGGGGGTAGGACGCTCCAGCTCGCCGCGGCGAGCGGGACGCGCCAGGCGCCTGGAACACAAGTGAAGGCCCGCCGGCGACGGCGGGCCTTTCGCTTAGGGGCGCACCCCCCTCGTCCGGTCGCGAGGCGGCGAACGCCGCAGCCTGGGGCTCTTCCTGCCCCCGGTCGGATGACCGGCGGCCGGATACGAAAAAGGCGGCCGCATCGCTGCGGCCGCCCTTCGATCTCGATCCGAGGATGGAGAGGCTTTACGCCTCTTCCTTCTCCTCGGCGCCTTCCTTCTTCGACAGGTCCTCGCCGGTCTCCTGGTCGACGACCTTCATGGAGAGGCGGGTCTTGCCGCGGTCGTCGAAGCCCAGGAGCTTCACCTTGACCATCTGGCCTTCCTGCAGGACGTCCGACACCTTGCCGACGCGCTCGTTGGAGATCTGGCTCACGTGAACCAGGCCGTCCTTGGCGCCGAAGAAGTTCACGAAGGCGCCGAAGTCGACGATCTTCACGACCTTGCCGGTGTAGATGGCGTTCAGTTCCGGTTCCGAGGCGATGGACTTGATCCACTCCTTGGCCGCGTCGATCTTGGACTGCTCGGCGGCCGCGATCTTGATCGTGCCGTCCTCGCCGATGTCGATCTTGGCGCCGGTCTCGGCGGTGATCTCGCGGATCACCTTGCCGCCCGAACCGATCACTTCGCGGATCTTGTCGACCGGGATCTTGATGGTCTCGATCTTCGGCGCGTGCTCGCCGAGTTCGGCGCGCGGAGCTTCCATGGCCTTGGCCATCTCGCCCAGGATGTGCTTGCGCCCACCCTTCGCCTGCTCGAGAGCCTGCTTCATGATCGCTTCGGTGATGCCGGCGATCTTGATGTCCATCTGCAGCGAGGTGATGCCGTCTTCGGTGCCGGCCACCTTGAAGTCCATGTCGCCGAGGTGGTCCTCGTCGCCCAGGATGTCGGAGAGCACGGCGAAGCCGTCCTTTTCCAGGATCAGGCCCATGGCGATGCCGGAGACCGGCTTCTTCAGGGGCACGCCCGCATCCATCAGGGCCAGGGACGAACCGCAGACCGAGGCCATCGAGGACGAGCCGTTGGACTCGGTGATCTCGGAGACCAGGCGGATGGTGTAGGGGAAGTTCTCGTAGTCCGGCAGCATGGGACGGATGGCCCGCCAGGCGAGCTTGCCGTGGCCGACTTCGCGACGCCCGGGGGCGCCCATGCGGCCCGTCTCCCCGACCGAGTAGGGCGGGAAGTTATAGTGCAGCATGAACTTCTCGTAGTACTTGCCTTCGAGAGCGTCGATCAGCTGTTCGTCGTCGCCGGTGCCCAGCGTGGCCACGACCAGCGCCTGGGTTTCACCGCGGGTGAACAGGGCCGAGCCGTGAGCGCGGCTGAGAACGCCCACTTCCGAGACGATCTGGCGGACCTTGTCGACGGTGCGGCCGTCGATGCGGATGCCGGTGTCCAGGATGTTGCGACGCACGACGTCGGCTTCCAGTTCCTTGAACACGCCGCCCAGCTTGTCCGGCGCGACGCCGGTCGGGTTGGCGTCGGACTTGCCGAACTTCTCGGTGGCCTTGGCCTTGGCCGCGGCCACGGCGTCCTGGCGGGCGCCCTTGGCGACGATCTTGTAGGCCGCGGCCAGGTCCTTGCCGATCAGCTTCTTCACGTCGGCCTTGATGGCGTCGGTGTCGTCCGGGGTGAATTCGAAGGGCTCCTTGGCGGAGTGTTCGGCCAGTTCGATGATCGCGTCGATCACCGGCTGGATGCCGTTGTGCGCGAACATCACGCCCTTCAGCACTTCGTCTTCGCTCAGTTCCTGGATCTCGGACTCGACCATCATCACCGCGTCGGCGGTGGAGGCCACGACCAGGTCCATCTTGCTTTCCTTCAGCTCGTCGAGCGTCGGGTTCAGCACGTATTCGCCGTTGATGTAGCCGACGCGGGCGCCGCCGATCGGGCCCATGAAGGGGGCGCCGGAGATCACCAGGGCGGCCGAGGCCGCGACCATGGCGACGATGTCGGGATCGTTTTCCAGGTCGTGGGCCAGCACGGTGCAGACCACCTGGACTTCATTCTTGAAGCCCTTGACGAACAGCGGGCGGATCGGACGGTCGATCAGGCGCGAGGTCAGGGTTTCCTTTTGCGAGGGCGCGGCCTCGCGGCGGGGGAAGGAGCCGGGGATCTTGCCCGCGGCGTAGAACTTCTCCTGGTAGTTCACGGTCAGGGGGAAGAAGTCCTGACCCGGCTTGGCGCTCTTGGCGTAGACCGCCGTGGCCAGCACCATGGTCTCGCCGTAGGTGGCCAGGACCGCACCGTCGGCCTGGCGGGCCATGCGGCCGGTTTCGAGGGTCAGCGTCTTACCGCCCCACTCGATGGTCTTTCTTTTGATGTTGAACATTTTCTCTTCTTTCTCGTCCCGCGGGCGTATTCCCGGCGGGGGCGGACAGGGCGTCGGGCTTCCGAAATCCTCTCCAGGCTGACAGGCGGGGTGAGGATCTCGTTGAACCCTCGGCGTGTGGAACGGAGGCCACCGAATGGCCTCCGGTCGCCGCTCTCATCCCCCGGCCTGTCGCGGGGGAAGCGGCGCAGTAAACTGCAGGCCTGATGCGCAAAGCCCCCGGTTTCCCGGGGGCGGAGGCTGCTTAGCGGCGCAGACCCAGCTTTTCGATCAGAGCCTTGTATCGGCCTTCGTCGGACCCCTTCAGGTGGTCCAGCAGACGGCGGCGCTGAGAGACCATCTTGAGCAGGCCCCGGCGCGAGTGGTTGTCCTTCTTGTGCATCTTGAAGTGCTCGGTCAGGTTGGCGATACGCTCGGAGAGGATCGCCACCTGCACTTCGGCGCTTCCGGTGTCACCATCGGAACGGCCATGGGTCTTGATGAGATCGGCCTTGCGGTCGGTCGTGATCGACATCGGTTAAGTCTCCGCTCTTTCAAAGATGAAAGACGCGCGTGGGTTCGAGCCGTCCCATTCGCATCTCGCAGAGCGCCACCATGACCCCGTCCGCCATGGCTGAAACGGTTCGAGAGCCGGGGGTGAGCCGGGCCTTCAGGGTTTCAACCTGTCGGGGAACGAGAACGATGGGTCGTCCCTGCTTGAGCCGGAAGGCGTCTTCGGTGGTCACGGCCAGCTCCGGGATGTCGTCCAGGGCGGTCTCGACCGGAAGCAGGGCCTCCAAGCAGCCGGCCTTATGGCTCAAATCCTCAAGGAATTCCAGTCCTATCGCCCGATCCTCGGTGAAGGGTCCGACTCGGGTGCGGCGCAGCGCGCTGACATGGGCGCAGGCGCCCAGCCGGATCGCCAGGTCGCGGACCAGGGCGCGGACATAGGTGCCCTTGCCGCAGTCGATCTCGATCTCGACATGATCGACGTCCGGGGCGCCGCTCACCCGCGCCCTGTGGATAACCACGGCGCGGGCGGCGAGCTCCACCGTCTCCCCGGCCCGCGCCAGGTCGTAGGCCCGTTCGCCGTCCACCTTGATGGCCGAATAGGCGGGCGGGACCTGGCTGATCTGGCCGACGAATTCCGGCAGCACCGCCTCGACCTGGGCCGCGGTGGGCCGCACGTCGGAGCTCTCGGTGGTCTCCCCCTCGCGGTCGAGGGTGGTGGTGGTCCGGCCCCATTCGATCATGAACCGATAGGTCTTGCCGGCGTCCACCATGAACGGGACGGTCTTGGTGGCCTCGCCGAGCGCGATGGGCAGGATGCCGGTGGCCAACGGATCCAGCGTGCCCGCATGGCCGGCCTTCTGGGCGTTGAACAGCCGGCGCACCCGGCTGACCGCGTGGGTGGAGGTCAGGTCGTAAGGCTTGTCGAGGCAGATCCAGCCGGAGACCGGATCCCCCTTCTTGCGGCGCGCCATGCCCTAGTCCTCATCCGTGGAATCGTCGTGACGCAGGTCCTGGGCGACGCGCGGGTCCTCGAACAGGCGGCTCATGCGGGCGGCCTCGTTGAAGGTCTCGTCGTGGACGAACTTGAGTTCGGGGGTGAACTTCATGTCGATCGAGCGGCCCAGCCGGCCGCGCACGAACTTGGCGTGGGCGTTGAGCGCCTTGACCACCTCGTCGGCATGGCCGCCGCCCAGGGGTTCGACGAAGCACAGCGCGTGACGCAGATCCGGGCTCAACCGGACCTCGGTGATGGTCACCGACACGCCCGCCAGGGCCGCGTCGGCGATGTCCTCCTCGCGCAGGATCTCCACGAGGGCGTGACGGGTGAGTTCGCCGGCGCGGAGCTGGCGCTGCGACGGACCGGCGGGGGCGCGGCCTTTGCCTGGGATGCGTTTCATCGGAAGTCTGCCTCGCTAGACCTGGGGCGCGGATCGGACGCGCGGCTCAGGGAAGCGGCGGCTTCTAGTCGGGCGGGAGCCGGAAGTCCAGCGGCGCGGGCGCTCAGGCGCCGGTGCGGGCCTTGAAGAAGGCGATCACCCGCGCGGCGGCCGCCTGGGTGGGGCCGCTGTCCGCCAGATTGACGGTGAGCACCGAGTGGGGGTTCTTCAGCCCGCCGGGCCGGGCGTCCTTGGGGTCGATCTCGATGGCCTCGAACCGGTCGCCGAACTCGCGCCGGTAGGTGTCGAACCGGGCGTCCGGCACGTGGGGGTCGCCGAAGAACCTGAGGCCGATCATCGACAGGTCCTCGTCGGCGAACCGCCGCCGGGCGCAGGCGATCTCGGCCGGCGAGACGCCGATGGCCGCCGCGCGCTCGGGCTTGCCCGACCCCAGCGGCAGGGAGGGCTGCGACAGGACCGGCGCCACCACCGCGGGCTCGGTCATCATGGCCAGGGCGAAGCCGCCGGTGAAGCACATGTCCACCGCGCCCACGCCCTTGCCGCCGCAGTCCGCATGGGCCCTGCGGGCCAGCGCCCGCAGCCAGTCGACCATCGGGCTCGACTTGTCGGTGGCCCAGACATTGAACTCCCGGCGGATGCAGACGCCGCCGATCATGGTGGCGATCCCCAGCGGATGGTTGGCGGGCCGCCCGGCCTCGCCGAACAGGTTGGGGCAGTAGACGGTCATGCCGGCGGCGGCCACCCGGTCGGCGAAGGCGATCACCCCGGGATGCAGCCCCGGCATCTCGTGGATGACGATGACAGCGGGGCCGGAGCCGCGCTTGTAGACGGTCCGCGTCCAGCGTCCGTCGTCGAACTCGAATTTCTCGTAGGCCGAAAGCGCCGCCTCGTAGCCCATGCCGTCCTCCGCTCCGCCGTCAAGGCGAAGCTTAGGCCTATCAGAGCTTGATGCGCAGCATGGATATGTCGCCTTCGAATCCCGAAAGCCGCCAGCCGCCCGGTCCCTGGGTGAAGACCAGCAGGCAGGGGCCGTTCTTTTTCTGGGTGGCGCAGACCCGGCCGTCGGGCAGGGCCTTCAGCGAACCGGCGATCGCCAGGGTGTTGGGCAGGGGCGTCGCGGCCTTGTAGCCGTAATATTCCGCCACCTGACGGAAGACCTTGGGCTGGATCAGGGTGTCGCCGGCGAAGTCCGCGAGGCTCGGCGCCAGCAGCGCGCCCAGCATGCCCAGCGACCCGGCCTTGGCGCCGCGTCCCTGGCTGACCAGGCGCTGCTCGATCTCCCGCTTCAGGGCGTCGCGGTCGACGTGGGCGTCGAAGGTCGCGCGGTCGTTGTCGCGGATGGAGACCAGCAGGGCATGGACGTCGTTGGCGGCCGTCAGTCTCTGCGCCGTGGCGCAGGCCGCCAGGGTCATCGACAGGGCAAGGATCGTCAGCAGTCTTCGCATTCTGGGACCTCCGCGCGGTGTCGGGATGCGCGGTCATCGTGGCGAGATCGCGACGCCCCTGGGCCTCGCGATCTCCCTGACCACGGATCAGAGGCTACGGGCGACCGCTTCGACGGTGAAGCACTCGATGACGTCGCCTTCCTTGATATCCTGGAAGCCCTGGAAGGCCATGCCGCATTCCACGCCGTTGCCGACCTCCGCCACTTCGTCCTTGAAGCGCTTGAGGGTCTGCAGGACGCCGAGTTCCAGCACCACGATATCGTCGCGCACGATCCGGACGCGGGCGCCGCGGCGAACCACGCCTTCGGTGACCCGGCACCCCGCGACCTTGCCGGTCTTGGTGATGTCGAACACCTGCAGCACCCGGGCGTTGCCCAGGAAGGTTTCCCGCTGTTCCGGCGCCAGCATGCCGGAGAGCACGCCTTTGATGTCGTCGATCAGGTCGTAGATGATCGCGTAGTAGCGGATCTCCACGCCCTCGCGCTCGGCGAGTTCGCGGGCCTGCTTCGAGGCGCGGACGTTGAAGCCGAGGATCGGCGAATTCGCCCCCTTGGCCAGCATGACGTCGCTCTCGCTGATGGCGCCGGCGCCCGACAGGATGATGCGCGCGCGCACCTCGTCGGTGGCCAGCTTGTCCAGCGAACCCACGATGGCTTCGGCGGAACCCTGCACGTCGGCCTTGATGATGACCGGCAGCTCGGAGATCTTCTTGTCCTGAAGCTTGGCCATGAAGTCGGCCATGGTCACGCCGCCGCCGGTGGGCGGGGCCTTCTCGCGCTTCACGCGGGTCCGGTATTCGGTCAGCTCACGGGCGCGGGCCTCGTTCTCCACCACGGCGAAGGCTTCGCCGGGGGACGGGGTGCCGTCGAGGCCCAGGATCTCCACCGGCACGGACGGGCCGGCCTCGGTCACCTGCTCGTCCCGCTCGTTGAGCAGGGCGCGGACGCGGCCGAAATTGGCCCCGGCCACCACGATGTCGCCGCGCTTCAGGGTGCCGCGCTTGACCAGCACGGTCGCCACCGCGCCGCGGCCGCGGTCGAGCTTGGCCTCGATCACCACGCCGTCGGCGGTGCGGTCGGGGTTGGCCTTCAGGTCCATGACCTCGGCCTGGAGCAGGATGGCTTCGATCAGGTCGTCGAGACCCATCTTCTGGGTGGCCGAAACCTCGATCGCCTGGGTTTCGCCGCCCAGGCTCTCGACCACGATCTCGTGCTGGAGCAGCTCGTTGATCACCCGGGTCGGGTTGGCGTCGGGTTTGTCGATCTTGTTGATCGCCACGATGATCGGGGCGCCCGCCGCCTTGGCGTGATGGATCGCCTCGATGGTCTGGGGCATGACCCCGTCATCGGCCGCGACCACCAGGATCACGATGTCGGTGACGTTGGCGCCGCGGGCCCGCATGGCGGAGAACGCCGCGTGGCCCGGGGTGTCGAGGAAGGTCACGCGCTGGCCGTCCTCGAGCCGGACCTGATAGGCCCCGATGTGCTGGGTGATGCCGCCATGCTCGCCGCCGGCGACGTCGGCCGAACGCAGGGCGTCCAGCAGCGAGGTCTTGCCGTGGTCGACGTGGCCCATCACGGCCACCACGGGCGGCCGGATCTCCAGATGATCGTCGACATCCTCGGCGCCGATGAAGCCTTCTTCGACGTCGGCCTCGGAGACGCGGCGGACCGTGTGACCGAACTCGGTCGCCACCAGTTCGGCGGTGTCGTTGTCGATGACGTCGTTGATCTTCAGCATCACGCCCTGACGCATCAGGAACGTGATGCTGTCCACGCCGCGGGTCGCCATCCGGTTGCCGAGCTCGGCCACGGTGATGACGTCGGGAATGACCACTTCGCGGGCCGCGCGGGCCTGCTCCTGGCCGCCGCCCTTGCGCTTCTCGCGTTCCCGCTCGCGGGCCCGGCGGACCGAGGCGAGGGAGCGCATCCGTTCGACGGCGCCCTCGTCGTCACCGGCCACGGCCTGGATGGTGAGGCGGCCTTCACGGCGCTGGACCGCGCCCTTGACGCGGCTGATCGCCTTGTTGGCCGGCGCATTGGCGGCCTTGCGGCGCGTATCGTCGTCATCGTCGGGACGGCGATCCATGTTGAGCGAACCGGGGCGCGGCGCCTGGCGGGCGGCGCGCTGGATCTCCGGCGTGGCCGGAGGCGCGTTGGGCGCGACGCGGGCCGGACGCGGGCCGCCCGGACGGGCGCCGTCACGGCCGGGCGCCGGACGCGGCGCGAGCGCCGAATAGCGGACGGGTTCGCCGCCGGGAGCCTGCGGCCTGGGGCCGCGATCGGCCTGCGGACGGTCGCCGGCCGGACGCGGGCCACGGTCGGCCGGCGGACGGTCGCTGCGGAAGCCCTGGTCGGCGCGCGGCGCGCGCTGGCCGAAATTGGTGTTCTCGAAGCGGCCCGTGGGGCGCTCCGTGCGCTCGCCCTGGGGCGGTCGGTAGGTGGTGGTGGACGGCCGGTCGTCGCGGCGCTCGCGGGACGGCTCGTAGGTGCGGGTCTGGCTGGCCGACGGCGGCGCCGCGGCGCCGCGCGGAGCCTCGGCGACGGGGCGCGGCGCGGGGGCCTCCGGCGGGCGGGGAGCCTCGGCGCGGGGAGCCTCGGCGCGGGGAGCTTCTGCGCGGGGAGCTTCGGGCGCCGGGATCGGAGCGGGGGTGGGAGCCGGGGCCGGAGCGGGAGCCGGCGCGGCCTCCGCCTTGGGGGCCTCAGGCGGCGGCGCGGGCGCCGGGACGGCCTCGGCCGCAGGCGCTGCGGGCGCCGGGGGCTTGGCGGCCTGGGCCTGGGCGGCGGCGTCGGCGCGGGCGCGCTCTTCACGGGCCCGGGCTTCTGCGGCCTGGCGGGCCTGACTTTCGCGGGCCAGTTCGATGGCGCGCTGGCGGGCGGCGCGTTCCTCGGCGGACAGATGACCGTCGGCGGCCGGCGCGCCGGAGCGCGGCGCGGCGGCGGGGGCAGGCGCGGTGAAGACCCGCTTCTCGGCGGAAGACGGCGCAGCCAGGTTGCCCTGGGGCGCGGCGTGGGGACGCGCGCGCTTGGTCTCGACCACCACCGTCTTGGATCGTCCGTGGCTGAAGCTTTGCTTCACCGTGCCCGCGCTCACCGAGCCGCCGCCTGTGCGGGGCTTCAGGGTAAGGGGGGCGCGTCCGCCGGGGGCGGTGGGTCGGCCGTTGTCGTTCTCGTCGCTCATGCGCTCGCTTTACATACCGGCCGGGCGATCCCAGCCACGTTCATCAGCTCTAGGCGCGCGAAACCAGAAATGGTTCCGCTCGCCCGTCGGAGAATTCCCCCACAGGAGCCGGATCGGCCGAGGAAGGAAAAGCTCCTATAAAACAACACCTTGACCCGTCTCCAGTCCGCGAGGACTGGAAGCCGGCTCTAGGGCTCCTCGCGCCAACTCTCGGGAAGGAGCGGGCGGAAGCCTGATAATCGCAGGACATCGAATGTCCAACGATCGGCGCCGCGCCCCGCAAGGAAGGCGGTGTGTATCACATTCTCGCCCCCCAAGGCCAAACCCAATTCGGAAGCCTCGTAGGTTCCGATCAGGCGGGGCGGCTTGGGCGACTTGCGAGCCGCGCTCAGAATCTTTCGTCGACCATCCGGCGCACCGTCCGCGGCCTCGATCAACCAGGCCACCCTGCCCGCGCCCAGCGCGGAGACGACCTTCTCGAAGCCCGAGATAAGATCGCCCGCCCGCTTCGCAAGCCCCAGGCCGTCCAGGACCCGTTTGGCGAGCAGGACGTCCACCTGGTCGGCGAGGTCCGGCGCGGCGGCCAGCCGGGTCTTGGCGGACCGGGAGAACAGGCCCTTGCGCGCGGCGGTCTCCACCGAGGTGCGGTCGGCCGCCACCCAGAGTCCGCGGCCCGGCAGCTTGCGCGCCAGGTCCGGAACCACCACCCCGCCCGGCCCCGCCACGAAGCGGATCAGGCGCTCCTCGGCCATGACCTCGCCGGTGACGAGATCGCGACGCTGGCGGCTGGCCTCGGCCAGGGTTTTCGGGGCGATGACCGGATTCACGCGCTCGACTTAGGCCTCCACGGTGCTCGGGCCGGTGCCGAAGACCTGGTCCTCTTCCGAAAGCTCGGCCTCGACCTGTTCCTCGGGCTCGGGTTCCGGCGGGGCCTCGATCCAGCCCATGGCGACCCGGGCGCGCATGATCAGGGCTTCGGCGTCGCCGGCGTCCAGACCGAAGGCCTCCAGGATGCCCGGCTCGCGAACCCGCTCGCCGTCCTTGGTCTCGAACCAGCCGCGCAGGTCGTCCGGGATCAGGCCGGCCAGGTCCTCGACGGTCTTCACGTCGCCTTCGCCCAGGGCCACGGCCACCGGCAGGGTCACGCCCTCGATCTCCAGCAGGGCGTCCTCGACGCCGAGCGCGGTGCGCTTGGCGTCCAGCTCGGCGGCTTCCTTCTCCAGGAAGTCGCGGGCGCGGGCCTGGATTTCCTCGGCGGTGTCCTCGTCGAAGCCCTCGATGGCCGCGACTTCGGAATTGTCCACATAGGCCACGTCCTCGACGGAGGCGAAGCCCTCGGTGACCAGCAGCTGGGCGATGACCTCGTCGACGTCCAGGGCCTCCTGGAACAGGGCCGTGCGCTCGGTGAACTCGCGCTGGCGGCGCTCGCTCTCCTGGCTCTCGGTCATGATGTCGATCTGCCAGCCGGTCAGCTGGCTGGCGAGGCGCACGTTCTGGCCGCGGCGGCCGATGGCCAGGGACAGCTGCTCGTCGGGCACCACCACCTCGACCCGCTCGTCCTCCTCGTCCATGACGACCTTGGAGACTTCGGCGGGCGCCAGGGCGTTGACGATGAAGGTCGCCTCGTCCGGGCTCCACTGGATGATGTCGATCTTCTCGCCCTGCAGCTCGGCCACCACCGCCTGCACGCGTGAACCGCGCATGCCGACGCAGGCGCCGACCGGGTCGATGGAGCTGTCGTTGGAGACCACGGCCATCTTGGCGCGGCTGCCCGGGTCGCGGGCCACGGCGCGGATTTCGATCACGCCGTCATAGACCTCGGGCACTTCCTGCGCGAACAGCTTGGCCATGAAGCCCCCATGGGCGCGGCTGAGCAGAATCTGCGGACCCTTGGTCTCGCGGCGGACGTCGTAGATGTAGCAGCGGATGCGGTCGCCGATGTTGAAGTTCTCGCGCGGGATCGACTGGTCGCGGCGCATGATGCCTTCGCCGCGGCCCAGGTCGACGACGGTGTTGCCGTACTCGACGCGCTTGACCACGCCGTTGACGATCTCGCCCACGCGGTCCTTGAACTCCTCGTACTGGCGCTCGCGCTCGGCCTCGCGGACCTTGCCGGTCACCACCTGGCGGGCCATCTGGGTCTGCACCCGGCCGAACTCGAAGGGCGGCAGGATTTCCTCGTAGGTCTTGCCGACCACGGCGGTCTTGTCGTCGCGGAGCGCGTCGGACAGGCGGCGGACGCCCACCGGCTCCTCCGGGACGCCTTCCTCGTTCTCGAACACCGCGTCGTCGTCGACCACGGTGATCACCCGCTTGATCGTGGTCTCGCCGGTCTTGGGGTCGATATGGACCCGGATGTCGTGCTCGGCGCCGTAGCGCGAGCGGGCGCCCTTCTGGATCGCTTCCTCGATCGCCTCGATGACGATCTCCTTGTCGATCGACTTCTCGCGGGCCACGGCCTCGGCGATTTGAAGGAGTTCAAGCCGGTTGGCGGAAATGCCGGTCAGGCTCATGGTCGGTTCCTCTTACTCGGAAGGGTCTTGTTCGGATTGGGTGTCGGTGTCGGCGGCCAGCCGGGCGGCGCGCTCGTCGGCGCCACGCTTCAACAGCTGGTCGGTCAGGATAAGTTTGGCCTCGATGATCCAGTCGAACGGGACCAGCGCGGTCTCCTCCTCGCCCTCCAGGTCGATGGCCACCTGGCCGTCCTCGACGCCGGCGAGCTGGCCGCGGAAACGCTTGCGGCCCTCCGCCATGCGGTCGAGCTCGATCCGGGCCTCGAGGCCTTCGTAGGTCTCGAAGTCCTTCAGACGGGTCAGCGGGCGATCGACGCCCGGCGAGGAGACTTCCAGGGTGTATTCGCCGGTGATCGGGTCGGCGGCGTCCATGATCTCGGAGATGGCCCGCGACAGCCGCGCGCAGTCCTCGACGTTCATCTCGCCGGACGGCGTCTCGGCCATGATCTGCAGGCGCCGGGCGTGCTCGCCGCCCATCAGGCGCAGGCGCACGATCTCGTATCCCGCCACCTCGGCGACGGGGTCGAGCAGCTCCAGGAGCCGGTTATCTTCTGCGGTCTTGCCGCGCATAAGCTCTGCCGTCCTTCGGCCAACAAAAAAGCGGCTGGGCCGGGGCCCGCCGCTCGTAAGCGCTATCCAACGCTACGGACGATGTTGGGGGCACTATAACGAGGCGCCAGGGCTTTGTCACGCGGGCGTGGCGCCCCGCCGCGGGAGCCGGCGGGGCGGGAGCGTTCGGCGCCGCACCCCCTTCCCCAAAAGCGAGGTTTGGTTCACAAGCCG
>DASUIJ010000426.1:0-3737 GCA_036279815.1 Phenylobacterium sp.
TCCAGCGTCTTGCCCAGATGGCGCGCGCGGCCGGCATCCACCTGGTGATGGCCACTCAGCGCCCGTCGGTCGACGTCATCACCGGCACCATCAAGGCCAACTTCCCGACCCGGATCTCCTTCCAGGTGACTTCGAAGATCGACAGCCGCACCATCCTGGGCGAGCAGGGCGGCGAGCAGCTGCTGGGCCAGGGCGACATGCTCTACATGGCCGGCGGCGGCCGCATCACCCGCTTGCACGGCCCGTTCGTCTCCGACGAGGAGGTCGAGGCGGTGGCCAAGTTCCTGCGCGCCCAGGGCGAGCCGCAGTACCTGGAAGACGTCACCGCCGGCGGCGACGACGAGGGCGACGACGGCGAACTCGGCTTCGGCGAGGACGGCGGCGGGTCGGGCGACGACCTCTACGACCGCGCCGTGGCGGTGGTGACCCGGGACAGGAAAGCGTCCACCTCCTACGTCCAGCGCCGGCTGCAGATCGGCTATAACCGCGCCGCCTCGCTGATCGAGCGGATGGAGAACGAGGGCGTGGTCAGCCCCGCCAACCACGCCGGAAAGCGCGACGTCCTGGCCGGACCGCCGCCCTAGGCGCGGGCGCGGAAGGCGCGGGCCTGGACGTCCGCTCCGGGCCCTCGCCCAAGGGGTGCGCTAAATCACTGATTGGGCGGTAACTTCGTCTCAAGACGCCTCGGGCATCCTGGGCCTTCCATCTCGCCGGGGAGGCGCGACCAGGTGCACAGGATTCTCGATCAGGGCCTCGACGAACTCGCGGCGCGCACGCACCAGGGCTTTGTGCAGCGGATGATCGTGACCTACAGCGTGGCCGCCCTGGCCACCTGGATGCTCCCCTGGCCGGTCTGCATCGCCTGGGCGCTGACGCAGACGGTCTCCGAAAGCCTGAGCTGGCTCGCCACCCGGCGGCAAGCTCTCGGCCTTGCCGGGAGCCCGGCCCGGCGGCTGGCGCAGCTGGCGACGCTGGGCTCCGGATGCATGATCTGGATGTCGCTGGGCGCCGCGCTGTGGGCGAGCGGCGCGCCCGAGGGGGCCGTGGCCGCGATGACGCTGTGGCTGGCGGTGATCTTCTTCACACAGACAAACGCCTACCAGTCTCCGACCGGGGTGGTGGTGGGCGGCGCGCTCCCCGGGGCGGCCATGCTGATCTTCGTCCTCTTCGGGCCCAATCCCCTGCGCCTGCCGATCGTGCCGGTGGGCGGACTGCTGATCCTCGCCCTGGCCTTCGCCACCGACGGGGTCTTCCGGGCCCTGGCGGCGCGCCGCAGGTTCGACGAGGCCCAGGCCAAGCTCGCCGCCTCGGAGGCCAAATACCGGGTGCTGGCCGACAACATCACCGACGTCGTCGCCCTCAACGAGGCGGACGGTCGCCGGGCCTATGTCTCGCCTTCGGTGACCGCGGCGATGGGCTACGCGCCGGAGGAGATGTTCGCGGAAAACTTCACCTTCGTGCATCCCGAGGACGCCGACTGGCTGCCCGCGGAGATCGCCAAGATCAAGCAAAGCGGCCGGCCGGCATCGCTGCAGTATCGGGTTCTGCACAAGGAGGGCCGGACCGTCTGGGTCGAAGCCAATTTCAGCCTGATCGAGGCCGAGGACGGCCGGCCGATGTTGATGTCGGTGTCGCGCAACATCACCGCCCGCAAGACCCTGGAGACCGAACTGGTGGAGGCCCGGCGGCGGGCCGAAGAGGGCGCGGCCGCCAAGTCGGACTTCCTGGCCAACATGACCCACGAGCTGCGCACCCCGCTCAACGCCATCATCGGCTTTTCCGGCGTGCTGAAGGGCTCCGAGCGACTCCATAGCGAGGACGCCCGCCACGTGGGCCTGATCCACGAGGCCAGCGGGACGCTGCTGGAGCTGGTCAACAGCGTGCTCGACTTCTCCAAGCTCGAGGCCGGCGCCGTGGAGCTGGAAGCCAAGCCCTTCGATCCCGCCGCTCCCGCCCGCGCCATCGTCGGCCTGATGGCCGAACAGGCCGCCGAGCGCGGCCTGGACCTGTCGGTCGCCGTCGAGGACGGCGTGACCCCCCTGGTCGGCGATCCGGCGCGCATCCGCCAGGTGCTGCTGAACTTCATCTCCAACGCCCTGAAATTCACCCAGGACGGCGGGGTGAGCGTCACCGTGCGCCAGGCGCCGGCGAAGGACGGACCTGACGGCCAGGAGATGGCCCGCCTGCGGATCGAGGTCGCCGACACCGGCATCGGGGTGACGCCGGAGCAGATCGCCTACCTGTTCGACCGCTTCACCCAGGCCGACGCCTCGGTGAGCCGGGAGTACGGCGGCACCGGCCTGGGCCTGGCCATCTGCAAACGCACCGTCGAGCTGATGGGCGGGGCCATCGGCGCGGAAAGCTCTCCGGGCCAGGGCTCCGTCTTCTGGTTCGAACTGGTCCTTCCCACCGCCGAGCGCCTCGTCGACGATGTCGAGGCCCAGGCGCCCGAGTCCCTGGAGCGGGCGCTCCGCCTGCTGCTGGTGGAGGACGTGGCGGTCAATCGTGAGCTGATCCTCACCTTGCTGCGCGACTTCGACATCGAGATCCAGACCGCCGAGAACGGAGCCCAGGCGGTGGAGGCCATGGCCGGCCGGACCTTCGACATGGTGCTGATGGATGTGCAGATGCCGGTCATGGACGGGCTGACCGCCACCCGGGCGATCCGCGCCCTGGCCGCGCCCGCCGCGCAGTCGACGCCGATCATCGCCATGACCGCCAATGTCCTGCCCGAGCAGGTGGAGAAGTGCCTGGCCGCCGGCATGGACGACCATCTGGGCAAGCCGATCAGCCCGGCGGCCCTGCTGGCCGCCCTGGCCCGCTGGTCGGACGGGCGCGGAGCCCGCGGCGAAGGGGAACGCGCCAGCGCCTAGGCCGCCCGCGCCCTCCGGGGCGTGGAGATGACGCCTCGATCGGATCCGGCCAGGAACTCGACGAGCGTGCGGACCGCGACGCTGTCGGCGGCGACCGCCTCGATCCGCGCCGCCATCGGTCCGGCGCCCAGGAACAGGGTGCGATAGGCCCGCCGGAGCGCGGCGATGTCCCCCGACCCGTAGCCGGCGCGCCTCAGCCCCACCGAATTCAGCCCCGCCAGGCGGGCGCGGTCGCCCTGGACCGTGCAGAAGGGGGGAACGTCCTGCACCACCATGGCGCCGCCTGCCACGAAGGCGTGAACGCCGATCCTCGCGCGCTGGTGAACGGCGCAGAGGCCGCCCAGCCAGGCGAAGTCCTCCACCGTGACGTCGCCGCCCAGCGTCGCCGCGTTGGCCATGCGGATGTCGGAGCCGACCTGGCATCCGTGGCCCACATGGGCGGCGGTCATCAACAGGTTGCGATCGCCGATGCGGGTCGGCTCCGGCCCGGTGGAGGCGTTGACGGTGACCTGTTCGCGGAACACGTTGCCGCCGCCCACGACCAGCACGCCCGCCTCCCCCGTCCAGCCGTCGGACTGCGGGCCGGCGCCGATGGAGGCGAACTGCAGGAAACGATTGCCGGGGCCGATGTCGCTGCGGCCCTCGATCACCACGTGCGGGCCCACGACATTGCCGTCGCCCAGCCGGACGCCGCCGCCGACGAACGCGTAGGGACCGATCCGGCAGTCCCTGCCGAGGCGCGCGCCGGTCTCGATCACGGCCGTGGGATGGATACCTGTCATCGGCGGGAGCCTAGGCGGCGCGGCGGTCCGCCCGAACTCAACTTCGGTGACGGTTCGTGTCGCGGCCTATCCGCCCCAGCGG
>DASUIJ010000427.1:0-6803 GCA_036279815.1 Phenylobacterium sp.
TGGGAGAGCCGCCCGCAGGACATCCAGCCCTTCCCGATGCAGGCGATCATCTCCAGCCGCGCCGGCGTGATGGGTGGCATCGGCGGCCAGATCGAGGGCCTGGATCCCGACAAGTCCTGCTTCGCCATGGGCCAGTCGGCGGGCGGCGTGCGCGACGTGCCCACCGCCGGCGAGATCGTGGCGCGGCTGATGTCCGAGGCCGAGGCCGCCATCGACCGGGTCGCGAAGCTGAAGGCCGACTCCAAGGTCACCGCCTAGCCGCCCGCGATCCCCGTCGTCACCCGGCGGCGGGTTTCGGGTGAATTCCCCGCACGCGCGTTGAAAATGTCCAGCGGATCGGCACGAGGCGACTCACCCTAGGGTTGCTTCGTGTTCAGTCGTCTCGCCCTGCTGGTCCTGCTCGCCGCCCTCGTGGTGGTGAGCCTTGCGCTCGCCCTCGTCGGCCCGATCTATCCCGGCGACGACGCGTCCCTGCCGCAGGGCTAGCGGCCCTCAGGCCGCCTCGGGCTTGCGATAGATCGACCGCTTGGGCGCCGCCAGCACGCGCTGCAGCATCGGCTCGAACGCTTCCAGCGGCATGGACTCGTAGGCCGGGTCGAAGCTGTTCTGATCGTAGAGGTGGCAGAACTGGGCGGTGTATTCGAACCACTCGTGGCCGCGGTGCTGCTCCCGCATGTCGCGGTCCAGGCCCAGGTAGTGGAAGAAATAATAGCCCTGGAAGACGCCGTGCTTGTCCATCATCCAGTAGTTCTGCTCCGACACGTAGGGCTTCATGATCATCGCCCCCAGTTCGGCGTGGTTGGCGGGGGACAGGATGTCGCCGATGTCGTGCATCAGGGCGCAGACCACGTATTCCTCGTCGCGCCCGTCCTTGAAGGCCCGGGTGGCGGTCTGCAGGGAGTGCTCGAGCCGGTCCACCGGATAGCCGCCGCTGTCGCCCTTGAGCATCTTCAGGTGAGCCAGCATCCGGTCGGGAAGCTCCCGGTTGAACGGCCCGGCCGCGCGCACGATGGCCATCCAGTCGTCCTGGGTGCCGTCGACCATGGCGGTGAACCTCGCGTGGTCCAGGATCTCACCGTCGGCCATGTCGTCCTCCCTCGGAACTGATGTTCCCGCCATCGTGCGCAGACCGCGCGGCAAGGTCAACGCACCCCTTCACGTCGCGCGTCCGCGCCGCTATGTTCCGCGCCCCGGCCCAAGCGCGGCCGGCGACGCGGCCGTAGTTCAGAGGTAGAACGTCAGCTTCCCAAGCTGAATGTCGCGGGTTCGATTCCCGCCGGCCGCTCCAACACTTAGCATCCAACCAGGCTCTCGGTTCTGCAGCCGGTTTTGCAGTTTTCGGTCCGCTTGCGTTCTCACGCGCCTCGTCGAGCCGCCTGATCTTGTCCCGCAGCAAGGCGTGCTTAAACGATCGATGATCCGCTTCCGCGCGGAGGCGCCGTTCATCCTTCAGTCTGGCGGAGAGGTCCCCGGGTCCTTGGTGGTCGTCTGACCGCTACCATAAGCATTCCGGCAGGCAGGAGGCGCAGCCAGGAACGCTTCCGCTTCTTGACTGGCGACCAACGGCCCAAATGGCGCGGACCTGGCGCCGGGCCGTCTATGGGACCGAGGTCCGCAAGGGATGGGGCGACCCGTCTGGCGCAGGGAGGCGCTCGTGGGTCTCGCTGCCGGGAGCTCAGGGAGGATCGGTGGAGTGTCGTCCGCGTGCCTCAGGACATGGCGCACGCACGTCACTTGCATTACGATACTTGCTATGCCAGCTCTGGGGCGCCGCTCCACCGCGATCCGACCAGGAGACCAGCTTGCGCCCCAGTTCCCCCGAACGCGTCGCCGAGTACCGCCGAAAGGGGTGGTGGAAGGGCCAGACCGTCGACGCCCTGTTCCGCGAGGCCGTGGCGGCGCGGTCCTTCGAAGAGGCCCTGGTCGACGCGCCCAATCGCCAGGCCCTGGTGGGGACGCCGCCGCAACGGCTGACCTACGCCCAGGCCGACGCGCGGGTGGACGCCCTGGCCCACGCCTTCGCCGCGCTCGGGGTCGGGCGGGGCGACGTGGTGGCGACCCAGCTGCCGAACCTGGTGGAGGGCGTGCTGGCCTTCCTCGCCTGCGCGCGGATGGGGGCGATCCTCAGCCCGGTGGCCATGGCCTATCGCGGCCATGAGCTGCGCCAGATCCTGCCGGCCGTGTCGCCGAAGGTCTATCTGACGGTGGGCGAGTTTCACGGATTCCATCACGCCGCCATGGTTCAGGACTTGAAGGCCGCCGGCGAGACCGCCGCCGAGGTTGTGACCCTGGATGCGGTCGCGCCCGCGGGCGCGCACCGGCTGGATGAGGTGATGGCGCAGGCGCCGACGGGGCCGTTCCCGACTCCCGCCGATCTGGACGCGGCCGAGGCCCTCACGGTGTGCTGGACCTCGGGCACCGAGGCCATGCCCAAGGGCGTGCCGCGGCACCACGATCACTGGGTGGTCAATGGCGAGGCGCTGGTGGAGGCCGCTGGGCTGAAGCCCGGCGATACGATTCTGAACCCGTTCCCGCTGATCAACATCGCCGCCATCGGGGGCATGGTGATGACCTGGCTGGTCTGTCAGGGCCGGCTGGTGCAGCACCATCCGTTCGACCTGCCGATCTTCCTGGGCCAGATGGAGGGGGAGGGTGTGGCCTATACAGTGGCGCCGCCGCCGGTGCTGAACATGCTGCTGCAGAACGAAGCCCTGCTGTCGGCCGCCGACCTCACCAAGCTTCGCTGCCTGGGCTCAGGCTCCGCGCCCCTGGCCCCCTGGATGGTCAAGGGCTGGCAGGAGCGTCACCGGGTGACGGTGATGAATGTGTTCGGCTCGAATGAGGGCGCCTCGCTGTTCTCCACCGGCCAGGCCATTCCCGACCCCGATCAGCGGGCCCGTTTCTTCCCGAGGTTCGGGGCCGACGGGGTGAGCTGGCCGGCGAGCTTCCCGGCCAAGATCCGCACCCGGCTGGTGAGCCTGGACAGCGGCGAGGAGATCACCGCGCCGGGCGTCGAGGGCGAGCTCCGGATCGCCGGCGCCATGACCTTCGACGGCTATTGGCAGGCGCCGGAGCTTTCGTCCCAGGCTTTCGACGACCAGGGCTTCTTCCGCACGGGCGACCTTTTCGAGATCGCGCCCGAGGCGGGAGGGCGGTTCTATCGCTTCGTGGGGCGCTGCAAGGAGATCATCATCCGCGGCGGTCTGAACATCTCGCCCGCCGAGCTGGACGTGATGATCGAGAGCCATCCGAAGGTGCGGGAGGCGAGCTGCGCGGCCTACCCGGACGAGAGGTTGGGGGAGCGGGTCTGCGCGGTCGTGGCCCTGCGGCCTGATCAGGCCCTGACTCTGGATGAGCTCAACGACCACCTGAAGGCCCAGGACATCGCCACCTTCAAGCTGCCGGAGAAGCTGAGGATCGTCGAGGCCCTGCCACGCAATCCGCTGGGCAAGGTGGTGCGAAGGAACCTGGCGGAGGTGGCGGCGAGCTGACGGGATCGAGGTGATTGATCTAAAGCAAGGCGGCTGCCTGCAAAGCGGCTTGCATAGCCGCACTCGTTCCGCGAGTCTGACAGGCCCGCTGCCCGTGGGGTCCTGAAGAGCGCACCTGATCCATGTCGTCCCCGAAGTTCATCCGCACCTGTTCGATCTGGCGGGCGCTGGAAGTGGTGGGAGACACCTCCGTCCTGCTGATCCTGGAAGCCTCCTGGATCGGCGCGCGGCGGTTCGATGAGCTGCGGGCGCGCACGGGCCTGCTGCAGACTCTGCTCAGCGATCGCCTCAAACGCCTGGTGGCGGCCGGGGTGCTCGAGAAGGTGCTCTACAGCGAGGCCCCGCCGCGGTTCGAATACCGCATGACCCGCAAGGGGCTCGACCTCTACTGGCCCTCCCTGATGATGCTGCGCTGGGAGCGCCGCTGGAGCGCGCCGGATGGCAAGCTGCGGCTGCGCCTGCGGCATCGGACCTGTGGGTATGTGTTCGAGCCGGTCCCGACCTGCCTGAAGTGCGGCGAGGAGATCAGCGCGCGGGACGTGGACTGGACTGAGGGCCCTGGCGTGGGCTGGATGGCCGCGCGCTACAGCCGCCGCCGCCAGCAGCGGCATGCGGTGGAGGGGGCGTCGAGCCTGATGGTCGACGTGGCCCAGATCACCGGCGACCGCTGGGCCAGCCTGGTGCTGAGGTCGATCTTCACCGGCCTGCGCCACTTCGACGAAATCCATCGCGACACCGCCATGGCCACCAACATCCTGTCGGAGCGGCTGTCCTGGCTGACTGCCCAGGGGGTGATCCGGTCGCATGACCTGGGCGGCCGCCGCTCGGAGTACCGGCTGACGGAAAAGGGCATCGACTACTACCCGGTGCTGCTGATGCTGCTGCAATGGGGCGACAAGTATTACGTCTCGCCGGAGGGGCCGCCGCTGCTGCTGCGGCACAAGGCCGACGGCCACGACCTCCAGCCTGCGGTCACCTGCTCGTGCTGCGGTCAGCCGGTGGAGCCGCATCAGGTGAGCTTCGAGGTGATCGAGGCCGAGACGCCGAGGGCGCTCGAAGCGGCCGACTGACCGTTACCGAAACGCAGTCACTTTCATAACAATACTTGATTGGCTAGGGTCGCTGCGAGTCATCGGAGAGACCATGAAGCATCGTGTCATCCAGTGGGCCACAGGGGCCATGGGCAAGACCTGTCTGCGGGCGGTCATCGACCACCCCGCGATGGAGCTGGTGGGTCTGTTCGTCTATGGCGACGACAAGGCGGGGCGGGATGCGGGCGACATCGCGCGCCGTCCGCCGACAGGGGTGATCGCCAGCCGCGACGTCGACGAGATTCTGGCGCTCGACGCCGACGTGGTGATCCACTGCGCCCGGCTGGCGCCGCCCTACGGCTCGCATGACGCGGAGATCCTGAGGTTGCTGGCCTCAGGCAAAAACGTGATCAGTATCAACGGCTACAGCCGGCCTCGCCATTGGGAGAGCGGGCGGCTGGCGGCCCTGGAGGCGGCCTGCGCCGCGGGTGGGACGACCCTGATGGCCGCCGGCCTGAACCCCGGCTTCGCGGCCGAGCAACTGGCGGTGGTGGCCACCGGGGTCTGCGCCAGCCTCGACCATGTCGAGGTGGTGGAGAGCGTCGACTGTCGGGCGATGCGTCATCCCGACTATGTGTTCCGAATCCTGGGCTTCGGGTCCGATCCGGCCACGGTGGACGCCAACGATCCGGCCTGGGGCCCGGCCTCGTCGCTCAACGGCATGTACGCCGAGGTGCTGTCGGCCATGGCCGAACACCTGGGCATGACGCTCGATCGGGTCGATACGGATCACCGGGTGTTCGCGGCGACCGAGGCCCTGAGCGTGGCGGCGGGGCAGATCGCACAGGGCGGGGTGAGCCATGTGAACTGGCGCTGGCATGGGATTGTCGCCGGCGCGCGCCGGCTGACCCTGTCGATCCACTGGTACATGGAGCCCGCGCATCTGGACGAACGCGACCCGCCGCTGTGGCGCATCCACGTGCGCGGCCAACCGGGGGTGCGGCTGTCGGTGGACCTGGAGAAGCGGGCGGACGACACGACGCCCACCTCGGCGGAGCAGCTGGGTGTGGCCGGGGCGGTGATCAACGCGATCCCGCTGGTCTGCGCCGCCGCGCCGGGGGTGATGACCCGGCCGCTGGCTACGCCGTTCCAGGAAAATTCCGCCCCGGTCCGGGTTTCGCGCCCTTAGTAACTTGCATAACAATACGTTGTGTGGATGATCGCCTCCGGAGGCCGTCGCAGATGTCGGAAATGATCCAGGAGAGCACCGCAGGCGCGCAGGATCTGCGCGACCGGGTGGTGATCGTCACCGGCGCGGGCAAGGGGCTCGGGCGCGCCTACGCCCTGGACCTGGCCGCGCGGGGGGCCAGCCTGGTGGTGAACAACCGCTGGGTCGACCGCAGCCAGCCCTCCAGCGCCCAGGCCCTGGCGGACGAAATCCGGGCCATGGGCGGCCGGGCGACGCCCAATCTCGATCCGGCGGAGGCCCCGGAGACCGGCGAGGCTCTGGTGGCCCAGGCGCTGGCGGAGTTCGGTCGGCTGGACGCCATCGTCTCCAACGCCGGGGTGCCGGAGACCCTGAGGCTGCACCGGCAGACCCGCGAGGGGTTCCGCAAGATCTTCGACATCAACTTCTTCGGCGCCTTCGACCTGGTCCAGGCGGCTTGGCCGGCGCTGTGCGCCTCGGGCGCGGGGCGGGTGGTGGTCAGCGCGTCATCGGCCGGCCTGCACGGCGGCGACGGGATGGCGGCCTACGCATCCTCCAAGGCGGCGCTGATCGGCCTGGTCCGCGGCCTGGCGGTCGAGGGCGCTCCGCGCGGCGTGCGGATCAACGCCATCGCCCCCTATGCGGTGACGGCCATGACCGAAGCCCACCTGGCGCCGGGCATGGCCGAGCGGATGAATCCGGCGGCGGTGGCGCCCCTGGTCTCCTGGCTGGTGAGCGAGGCCTGCGACGTCAGCGGCCAGACCCTGGTCTCAGGCGGCGGGCGGGTGCGCGCGGCGGTGTCGGCAGAGGGGCCGCCGGTGGGCCTGGAGCCCGGCCAGATCGGGGCCGCGGTCCGTACCGCCATGGCCGCCGGGCCGCGGGAGCCCTATGCGGACGCCCATCAGGCCTTCGCCGCCTTCATGGACGGTCGCCAGGCCTTGGCTCCGACCACATCACTTGTGCAATCAGACTGACATTTCGAGCCTCAAGGGGCTGAGCGAGGAAACCATGGTCTATATCCTGGGCGGCTGGCAGAGCGACTTCTCCCAGAACTGGGCGCGCAAGCAGATGGAT
>DASUIJ010000428.1:0-2484 GCA_036279815.1 Phenylobacterium sp.
GGAGGCCTTGCGCGGGTGGGCGAGATCGGCCCGGGTCCGGTCCAGGCCGTAGGCCTCGTCCAGGAACGCCGCAAGGTCCTCCGGGTCGTAGAGGTGGGCGAAGGTCTCGGTGAAGGTGGTCGCGCCGATGGCGGCCAGGGCTTCGGCGTCGGCGGGCTTTGCCCGGCGTATGATGAGGTCGGCCATTCGCTTCGTGGAAATTCCGGCTAGGATGGATTGGATGACCGTCGCGCTCTACACCCATGCGGACATGCTCGACCACCGTCCCGGCGGCAGCCATGTGGAGCGGCCCGAGCGGCTGACCGCCGTTGTCGACGCCCTGAGCGACGCCTCCGACCTCGATCTGGAGCCCAGGGACGCCCTGCTGATCGATCCGGCCGACCTCGCCCGCGTGCACCTGCCGGCCTATGTGGCGGCCATCTTCGAGGCTGCGCCGATCCAGGGACGGCTGATGCTCGACGCCGACACCTACATGTCCCCCGGCAGCCTGAACGCCGCGCGCCGGGCCGCCGGCGCCGTCACCCAGGCCGTCCGTGACCTGGCGGCGGGGAAGGGCGATCGGGCGTTCTGCGCCATCCGGCCGCCCGGGCACCACTCCGAGCCGCACAAGCCGATGGGCTTCTGCATCTTCTCCAACGTCGCCGTCGCCGCCCGCGCCGCCCAGGCGGCGGGGTTGAAGCGCGTGGCGGTGGTGGATTTCGACGTCCACCACGGCAACGGCACCCAGGCGGCCTTCGCCGGCCAGCCGGATCTTTTCTTCGCCTCGGTGCAGCAATGGCCCATGTGGCCCGGCACCGGCCATCCGTCGGAAGCGGTTCCCGACAACATCCGCAACGCGGTGGTCGAGCCCGGGGCCCCGCGGGAGGCCTGGCGCCAGGCGTTCGAGAGCCTGATGCCGCAGGTGGACGCCTTCGCGCCCGACCTGATCCTGATTTCGGCCGGGTTCGACGCCCACGCCCGCGACCCGGTGGGCGACGCCTCGCAGAACCTGGAGGCCGAGGACTTCGCCTGGGCCACCCGCGCCATCGCCTCCGTGGCGAACGCCCGCGCCAGGGGACGTATCGTCAGCTCGCTGGAGGGCGGCTACGGGCTCGAGGCCCTGGGCCGCTCGGCGACCGCCCACGTGCGGGCCCTGTCCGAACGCTGACCCCGGCCCCGAGCGCCCGCCGGAAAATGCCGTGAGGGCGCGCCGTTTCGAGCGGAAGTGATCGGCGCCCGCCGATCCGCCGTTGCGGGCGGTCCGGGCCCTCACTAGGTTGGCGGGCCTTCCCAGGGGGATTTCCATGGCCGACACGCCCGACATCGATGGTCTCTCGTTCGAGCAGGCCCTGGCCGAGCTGGAGCGGATCGTCGGCCAGCTCGAATCCGGCCAGGCGCCCCTGGAGCAGTCGATCGAGCTCTACGAGCGCGGCGCCCGGCTCAAGGCCCATTGCGAGACCCGCTTGGAAGCGGCCCGCCTCAAGGTCGAGAAGATCGTCGTGGGCGCCGGCGGCGCGCCCGGGGTCGAACCGGCCGAGTTCAACTGATGGCCACGGCCCTCGCTCGGAGGGTTACGGAAACCGCCGACCTGGTGACGGTCGCGCTGGACGAACTGCTGCCGCGCGCCGAGGGGCCGGAGTCCCGGCTCACCGAGGCCATGCGTTACGCCGCCCTGGCCCCCGGCAAGCGGCTGCGGCCGTTCTTCGCCATCGAGACCGGCAAGCTTTTCGACCTGGAGGAGCGTCCCGTCCTGCGCGCCGCCTGCGCGGTGGAATGCGTCCACGCCTACAGCCTGGTCCATGACGACCTGCCCTGCATGGACGACGACGACATGCGCCGCGGCCGGCCGACCGTGCACAAGGCCTACGACGAGGCCACCGCCGTGCTGGCGGGCGATTCCCTGCAGACCGCCGCCTTCGAGATCCTGGCTCACCCCGACACCCACAGGGACGGCAGGGTGCGGGCCGAAATGGTGCTGCGCCTGGCCGGGGCGTCGGGCGCCCGGGGGATGTGCGGCGGCCAGATGATCGACATCCTGGGCGTGCGCGACGACCTCGGCGCCGTGGCCCGCATGCAGCGGCTGAAGACCGGCGCCCTGATCGCGGTGTCGTTCGAGCTGCCCCTGATCATGGCCCATGCCGGGGAGGGCGAACGCCAGGCCCTGCTGGCCTTCGCCCAGGACCTGGGCCTGGCCTACCAGATCGTCGACGACCTGCTGGACGTCGAGGGCGACAGCGCCGTGCTGGGCAAGAAGGCCGGCAAGGACGCCGCCAAGGGCAAGGCCAATTATGTCACCCTGCTGGGCGCCGGCGCGGCCCGCGAAAGACTGAACCTGCTGGTCGAACAGACCAAGGCCCACCTGGACGCCTTCGGCCGCCGGGCGGATTTCCTGAGGGACAGCGTCGATTTCGTGCTAGATCGCCGTAACTGATTTCCCGGAAAATCTGTTCGCATAAGACATGCCGCCCACCCCGTTGCTCGACATCGTGAAGGTCCCCGCCGATA
>DASUIJ010000429.1:0-14855 GCA_036279815.1 Phenylobacterium sp.
CTCAGGCGCCGGGTCGGCGTGACCGTGGCGGACACCTATTCGGCCATCGGCGTCACCCGCCGCTCCGACATGGCGGCCCTGATCCCACGGCGGCTGGCGGCGCTGTCCACGCAGAGCGGCCTGATGCGGACCGTCGAGCCGCCCTATGAGTCGCCGCAGGTGGAACTGTCGATGCTCTACCTCGCCGACCGCATCGCAGACCCTGCGCTGGCCTGGATGCGGGGGCTGCTGCGGAGCGTGGCGTCGCAGGTCTGAGGCGCGGCTCCCGCGTGCGGGAGACGACCGTCTCAGCTCACCATCTCCTCACGGATCGACTTCCGCGCCAGCCAGAACAGGGCGAAGGCGACCAGGCCGAACATCGAGGAGATGATCAGCGCCCAGCGGACGCCTTCGGCCGAGCCCAGCCCCATCAGACCGGCCAGGGTGTCGGAAAGGATGCCGACCGCCAGCGGGCCAAGGCCAAGCCCCACCATGTTGATGATGAACAGCATGATCGAGGCCGACGTGGCGCGCATGTGCGGCGGCACCAGGCCCTGGGCGGAGGCGTAGACGGGGCCGTACCACAGCGAGCCCAGCAGGCCCGGCAGCACCAGGATCAGCAGGGCGACGGCCGCGCTCTCGCTGAGCATGGCGACGATGAAGATGGCCGGCGACACGATGGAGGCGATGGCGGGGACGCTCATATAGGCCCGAAGGTCGCGCTTGGCGGCCAGGTCCGCCAGCCAGCCGCCCAGCCAGCTGGAGATGATGCCGGCGGTGCCGCCCATCAGGCCCAGGGCCAGACCCATGAAGCCGGCCGACTTCAGGCCGAACATGCCCGCGAGCTGGGCGACTTCCTCGGCGTGGTTGCGGAAGAAGAACGAGGCCGTGAAGGGCGCGTGGCCATAGCCGATGAAGGCCTTGATGGCGGCGGCGAAGGCCACCAGCCAGAAGGTGCGCTTGCCGGCCAGGTACTTCAGGGTCATGGCGAAATGACCCTTGCCCGGCACATGGTGGACGGCGTCGGCGGCGATCTGCTTGCGGGGCTCGCGCAGGGTGAGCATGACCACGACGGTCAGGATCAGGCCCGGCAGGCCGGCCAGCAGGAAGGCCGTGCGCCAGCCCCAGATGTCGGCGATCACCCCGCCCATGGTGAGGCCCAGAAGGGCGCCCAGCGGCGTTCCGATGGAGAAGAAGGCGAGCGCCGAGGCGCGTTTCTCCTTGGGCACATAGTCGGCGATCAGGGAGTGGGAGGTGGGCGTGCAGCCCGCCTCGCCGATGCCGACCCCGATGCGCGCCATCACCAGCTGGACGAAGTTGCCCGCCTGGCCGCAGAGAATGGTGAAGCCGCTCCAGACCGTCAGCGAGCCGCCGATGATCCAGACCCGGTTGAAGCTTTCGGCCAGGCGCGCGATGGGCAGGCCCAGGACCGTATAGAAGACCGCGAAGGCGAACCCGGTCATCAGGCCGATCTGCCAGTCGGCGATGTGAAGGTCGTTCTTGATCGGCTCGGCCAGGATGGTGACCACCTGGCGATCGAGGAAATTGACCGTGTAGACCAGCAGGAGGACGACGAGGGCGTACTTGCGATAACCGTCTGAGACCAGGGGTACCGTTGGCGGGCCATCGACAATGGTGGCGCCGCGGGGGGCCGGGGCGGAGGCCTCGGTCATGGAGCGTTCCTCTTTTTTTTTCGTTGTTGCTCGCACTAGACGTTGGTTTCCCGGCGCCGCCAATAGGGGTGCGGCAATTCGAGAGGGCGATTTGATGGAACTGGTGATCGGAACCAAGAAGTGGTCGACCTGGTCCCTGCGGCCGTGGCTGGCGCTCAAGCGGACGGGTGCGCCCTTCACCGAGACGCTGATCAACCTTCGCCAGGAAAACGACATGACCACCGCGGCGATCCTGCCGCATTCGCCGTCCGGCCTGGTGCCGGCGCTGAAGGCCGACGGGCTGGTGATCGTCGATTCCCTGGCGATCTGCGAGTATCTGCACGAGGTCTTCCCGGCGGCGAAGCTATGGCCGGATGACCGCAGCCTGCGGGCCCTGGGCCGCGCGGCGGCGGCGGAAATGCATTCCGGTTTCGCCTCCCTGCGCGGGGAGTGTCCGATGGCCCTGGAGGCCGAGCCGCGGGTGGTCGAGGTGTCCGAGGCCACGCAGAAGAACGTCCGGCGGATCGTGACGGTCTGGCGCGAGCTGCTGGAGCGCTCGGGCGGCCCGTTCCTGCTGGGCGACTGGTCGATCGCCGACGCCTTCTACACGCCGGTGGCCACGCGGTTCCGCGGCTACGGGATTCATGCGACCGACTATGGGGACACCGGCGTGGCCGGCGCCTATTGCGAACGCCTGCTGGAGACGCCGGAATTCCTCGACTGGGAACGGGCGGCCAGGGCGGAGGATTAGCGGTCGGGCCGGAAGCCATTCGGCGGCGCGCCCGGTCGGACGGCCGCTTCCGGCCCTTCGCTTAGGCTACGGGCGTTCGTGGGATCCGGCTCGCCGGAGCGAGCCGGGCTTGGTCACCCCATCTTGAAGGCGCAGACCTTGTTGCCGTCGAGATCGCGGAAATAGGCGCCGTAGAACGCGTCGCCGCGCAGGCCCGGAGGGCCGTCGCAGGTTCCGCCGTTGGCGAGCGCCAGGGCGTGGACCTGGTCGACCACTTCGCGGGAAGGGGCCGCCAGGGCGACCATGGCGCCGTTGCCGGGAACGGCCTTGCCGCCGTCATAGGGCGTGCAGACGCCGACCATGGGGCCGGGGCCCGCGCCGTAGAGCTCCATGCGGTCCATGGACATCACGGACTTGCCGCCCAGCGGGGCGAGAACGGCGGCGTAGAAGGCCTTGGCCTTGGGCAGGTCGTTCGTGCCGACAGTTGTGTAGCCGATCATAGGTTTCCTCCGGTTTGTGGGGTTCGATAGCGCATACGCCCGCGATGGCGAAGGGGTCAGCGCGTCAGGAGAACGGCGGTGAGCACGAAGCCCCCGATCCACAGGGTTTCGCCCACCATCATGGCGATCGGCCGCCAGCCGACGGCGGCCACATCCTTGAACGAGGTCTTCATTCCCAGCGCCGCGATGGCGGTGACCAGGCACCAGCTGGACAGGCTGGTCACGCCGGCGACCACGGGCTTGGGCAGGAAGCCCAGGCTGTTGATCGCCACCAGGGCGGCGAAGCCCAGCAGGAAGATCGGCGGCGTCGGAATCCTGCCGCCGCCGGCCCCGCCGGCCCCGCCGGCCGAACGGGCGGCCACCACCGAGATGGCGAACACGACCGGGGCCAGCATGGCCACGCGCAGCAGCTTCACATAGGTGGCGACGTCGCCCGTCTCCGGCGAGATGGAATATCCGGCCCCCACCACCTGGGCCACGTCGTGGATGGTGCCGCCCAGGAAGACGCCGGCCTGGATGTCGCTGAGGCCGAGCCGCACGGCGATCAGCGGATAGATGATCATGGCGACGGTCGACATCGCGGTGACCGTGACGACGGTGAGGATCGTGTCGCGCTCGCTGTCCTTGGCCTTGGGCAGGACCGAGGCGATGGCGAGCGCCGCGGAGGCGCCGCAGATGGCGACCGCGCCGCCCGAGAGCACGCCGAACGCCTTGGTGCGGCCCAGGTGCGGGGCGACGGCGAGGCCCAGCCCGATGGTGGAGACGACGCCCACGACCACCAGCAGGATGGGTGTCGGGCCCAGGCTCATGATCTGCTCGGCGGTGACGCGGACCCCCAGCAAGGCCACGCCCAGGCGCAGGATGGCCTTGGACGAGAACTCGATGCCGGCGACGCAGCGGCCCTCCTCGTGCAGGAAGTGGAAGGCCATGCCGAGCAGCAGGCCGAACAGCATGACCGGCGCGCCGTAGTGCTGGGAAAGCCAGGTGGCCGCCAAGGCGATGGTGAGGGCCACCAGGACGCCCGGATAGACCACGCGGACCGTCCCGGCGAAGCCGCGTTTTCGCGGCGGGGCCAGGACGATCTCGGGGACCCCCTCCATGCCGTCGAACGAGCGGAACATGGCGTGGGCCTGAGCCGTGTCGGTGTCCAGGTCGCTCGCCATCGAATCCCGCCTTCGATCCTTCCCGCCCCGATGACCTATCAGCAAAGCTTACAGGTGAAAGAGGAAATCTATTTGCCGCCCGACGGCGCGGCTCACCGGGCCTCGTTCGCCGGGCCCCGCATCTTCGCATAGGCGGCGAGCGCGCGCCGACGGGCGGCGTCGTGGTCGACGATGGGCCCGGGGTAGGCGGCGCCGAGCCGGACGCCGGCGGCCGCCAGGATGGCCGCGGGCGCGGTCCAGGGGGCGTGGATGAAGCGGGCGGGGAGCCTGGCCAGTTCTGGGACCCAGCGGCGGACATAGAGGCCGTCGGGGTCGAACCGCGCGCCCTGGGCCATGGGGCTGAAGATGCGGAAATAGGGGGCGGCGTCGGCGCCCGAGCCCGCCACCCACTGCCAGTTGCCGGCGTTCGAGGCGTGGTCGGCGTCGACCAGGGTGTCCCAGAACCAGGCCTCGCCCTCGCGCCAGTCGAGCAGCAGGTGCTTGGTGAGGAACGAGGCGACGATCATGCGCACGCGGTTGTGCATCCAGCCGGTGGCCCACAGCTGGCGCATGCCGGCGTCGACGATCGGGTAGCCGGTCATGCCGCGTTTCCAGGCCTCGAGGTCGCCGGGCGCGGTCCGCCAGGGGAAGCGGTCGAAGCGGTCGTCGAAGTTGTCGCGCGCCAGGTCGCGCCCGCGGGCGCCGATCGCGGCGCAGAATTCGCGCCAGCCCAGCTCGGTCAGGAACTTCTCGGCCTGGCTGTCGGAGGCGTCTCCGCGGGCGGCCGCGGCCAGGCAGGCGCGCCAGCAGGCCTTGGGGCTGATCTCGCCGAAGTGCAGGTGGGGAGAGAGGCGCGAGGTGCCCTCCGCGGCGGGGCGGTCGCGGGCCTCGGCGTAGTCGCGCAGCGCCTGGTCGAGGAAGCCGTCCAGGCGCGAGGCGGCCCCGGCTTCCCCCGGCTCCCAGTCGGCGAAACCGCCGGTCCAGTCGGGCGATCGGGGGTGGAGGCCCCAATCGGCGAGACGGTCGGACGGCGGCCATTGGACGGGGGCGGGCAGGGCCGCGGGCGGCGGGGCGGGGGCGAGGTCGGCGACCTGGTCCCGGGCGGCGCGCCAGAACGGGGTGAAGACGCTGAACGGCCCGCCGGTCCTGGTGCGTACGTCGTCGAACCTGACCAGGTGGGCCCCGTTGAACCGGTGGGCCTCCACATCCCGGGCGGACAGGGCCTGGGCCAGGTCGCGGTCGCGCTCGGGCAGGCCCGGGTCGAACAGGGCGTTGAACACCACCGACCCGGCGTTGGTCCCGGCGGCCAGGTCGAGGACGGTCCCGGCCGCCTCGCCCCGCCGCAGGATCAGGCGCGAGCCGCGGGCCTCGAGGTCCGCGGCCAGGGCGGCCAGGGACTTGTCGAGCCACCACTTCGAGGCGGCGCCGGGCGCGCGCAGGCCGGAGGTCTCGTCCAGGACATAGAGCGGCAGGATCGGCGCGCCGTGGCGCAGGGCGGCCTCCAGGGCGGGATTGTCGGCGAGGCGAAGGTCGCGGCGGAACCAGAGGATGACGGGGCGCATGGGCCGATCAGTGAGCGGGATCGCGCGGTGAGGCAATCGGTTCGCGGGGGCGCTCGCCCCGCCATCCGCCTTGGCCTGAACAGGCGCCCGCGCTATGCAACCCCCACGGCACGCGGGCGTGGCGGAACTGGTAGACGCAACGGACTTAAGACGACGACTTGAGTGCGCCGGGGGAAATCTCGGACGTAGAACCGCTCAAATTCGGGGAACCCTGTGAGATGGCGATCCCGAGCCAAGCCCTCGTCCCGAGGGAAGGTGTAGAGACTAGACGGGCGGCGCCTTCGGCTCTCAAGGCCATGGCGAAGGGATAGTCCAGACCACGAACCTGACCGTCAGACCGGGCAGGGCGGCGAAAGCCGAAGTGGTATGAAAATCCGTAGGGCCGTGAGGCTCGTGCCGGTTCGACCCCGGCCGCCCGCACCATCACCTTCGAAGGCGTGTTCCAGGCGCGCGCCGCCCCCGGCGCAGCACGTGCTGCTGGTCGCGCACGTCGGTGATCCCGTCCTTCAGGCGGAAGTCGTATTTGCCTTCGCCGGGATTCCAGGCGCAGTGGGTGCGGAAGAACCCGTCATTTGCGACCAGCCTGTCATTGTACAGGGTATGGTTCCGGATATGGGCGTCTGAGACAGGGAGGCAGAATGGCTCGCGCGGTCGGAAAACGGATCCGTCGCAGTGTCGAGGCCTCGAAACACGCCATCCTGGAGGTGGCGGAGCGGCACCTCATCGATGACGGCCCCAACGGGGTAAAGGTGCAGAAGATCGGTCGTGAGCTCGGGATCACCGACGCGGCGATCCACTATCACTTTGGCAATCGCGAAGGGTTGCTGGAGGCTCTTCTGCGGTTCTCGGGCCGCCGCTTTGTAGATGACTTCGCTGCGATGGCGGAGTCCGTCGATCTCGCATCGTTCAGTCTCGACCAGGCCGCGCGCCTCTTGACCGACCTCTATGGCCGGCGGGGCGGCGCTCGCCTGGCTATGTGGCTGGTCCTGTCGGGATGGTCTCCGAAGGGCTCTGGAATGCTTCTCCCGATGGCGACGCTCCTGAATGAGGCGAGGACGCGCCGAGCCCTGGACAGGGGCCTGGAGGTTCCCACGCTGGAGGACAGTCAGCGGCTGATTGCACTCCTCAGCGCGCTGGCGTTCGCCCAAGCGCTCACCGGCGACGCCGTCCTGCGGAGTGTCGGCCTCAACAACCTGGCGCCGGACGCGTTCCTTTCATGGGTCGCAGCCGAGCTTGAGTCCGGGCGGGGCGCGGCGGCCATCGACAAGATCGGCCCCGAGGATGGGTCCTAGGGCAGGCGGACGACTTCGCGCCGCGCCGGACGGCCTGCGCTCAGCGGCCCGCGCCCCGCCTAGCTGAGGCGTGTGAGATCGTCGTTCTAAGGGCGGCCGCCAGCGCGACCGGCTGATCTTCCTGGACGTTGTGACCGGCCCCCGGAATGACGACACAGCGCCCCTGGGGAAACAGGCCGGCGAACCTCTTGGCCTCGCGCTGGGTCATGACCTTGCTGCGCTCCCCCTTCACCACGAGCACGGGACAGGCGATGAGCGGCGCGATCGCGTCCAGGTGCGCGAGCTTGTCCAGGATGTGCGGAAAATCGGTCGGTCGCCTGCGATCGGCCTTCCAAACGAAGCCCCCGGGCCCGGATTTGAGGAGGGCCTGGTAGCGATAGAGCATCAGGTCGGGGTCGGTTCGAGGGCTTATGGCGAGCGCGTCCCGGACGAGGTCATCGACCTGCCGGACGGGCCGGACCGCGCCGATGAAGGCCCGCATGCGGGAGGTTGACGCGAAATTCACCCGCGGCCCCACATCGATGAAGGTGAGGCTCGCCAACTGCGCGCCCAAGGCCGTCGCCGCGTGGCCGGCGATACACCCGCCGAGCGACATGCCCGCCAGGTTCACCTCGCCTTCGCCCAGGTGGTCCAGGAGGTCGAGGATGTCGGACGCCCATCTCTCGACGCTATAGGTTTCCAGCCATCCGCTACGGCCATGCCCGCGAAGATCAACAGCGATGCACCGGGCGTCCCGGTCGAGCGCGAGGGCGAGAAGATCGAAGGTGTGCGCCGACAGGGCTCCGCCATGAAGCAGGACCAGGGTCGAGGGTCCTCCTGGCCAGTCGAGGTAGTGAAGCTTGACGCCGTCTGAAGCTCTCATCCAGCGCGAGGTCGGCAGACGACCTGGCCGGAACGCGATCTCGCGCTGCTGCGCCAAGCGCCTGAGGAGATCCGTCGAAGGTCGTTCCATGCCTCACCGCCTCCAGGCCGAGCATCGATACTTAGATAACTCTAAGTAGCTGCGCAACAGAGGCGTGAGGGTCGTGACGCCTGAGCCGGTGGGCCGGGGACTAAGGCGTCCCCTGGCCGGCGCCGGTTTCCCAAGCCAGCGCGCCGATGGCCATCCGCTGCAAGGCGTCGGCGACAACGGCCGAAGGGCATGACGTATGGCCGGAGAGCCATTCCGACAGCAGGCCGATCTGCGCCGAAGCGAGGTAGGCGCTCGCCAGGGGCGCGGGCAGCTCCGAGGGGCTGGTGGCCCGTGATTTCGACAGGAGCCGCTGTTCGATCGCGCCCGCCAGGGTTCGCATCACCAGCTGGCGGGTCGGGCCCGCGAACAGGACGTTTCCGACCCGCCGGTTTTCCCAGAAATGCTCGATGGTCTCGAGAATCCGGACCGGATCGCAAGCGCCCGTGACCATGTCCGCCAGCACGGCGAACGGCCCCGTCAGCCCCTCGGTCAGCAGCTCGTCCTTGTTGTCGTAGTGCTCGTAGAAGGTGGACCGGCCGACGCCGGCGCGCTCGACGATGTCGGCGACGGTGATCTGGTCGTATCGGCGGTCCAGGACCAGGCTCACGAAGGCGCCCACCAGCGCCGCCTTGGTGCGCTGGACGCGGCGGTCTTCGGCGGCGAGATCGGTCAACGGGGTCTCCTGGCGGACAACGGCGTCGCAGATGTCCGGAAGCGGACAGCGGAGGTCCAGTGTCCGGAAACGTCGGCGGCGCGGTTGCTATGACCCTAGTCGACGCCCGCCGCGATGCAATCGCGTCGGACGAGGCTCCACCCGCGACCAACAGGACACCCATGCACGGACACACCCACACCCCGGCCAGGCGCGGCCGCAACCTGCACAGTCACATGTGGATCATGGGCCTGGTCGGCGTCGCCGCCGGCCTGGTGCTGCTGATCTACGTCCCCAGCCTGACCCTGGTCTCGAAGTCGTTGCTGCTGTTCGCGGGCTTCCATGTGGTCGGCGGCGTCGTCCTGCTGTCGTCGCTCTATGTCACCTCCCTCCGCGGGCTGGTCCGGCGGTGGACCGGGGCGGCGGATCGGGCGGAGCGGGGGGAGGCGTTCGATTTCGGCTGGGGTCCGGGCTGGATGAACGGGCTGGCGATCGCCGCGCTGGTGGCCGCCGCCGCCGCCGTGGCGATCGAGGTGGCGGCGCCGAGCTTCTGGCCCGCCGCGCTTCTGTCGACCGTCGCCGCCGCGATCTTCCTCGCCGGCAATTTCGTCATGAGCAGCTTCCGGCGTCCGGACCACGTGGTGCTGCCGATGGTCGACCTGGTGCGGGGTGAGACCGATCTGGTCCTGGACGCCGGATGCGGCGCAGGGCGGACCTCCATCGCCCTGGCGCGCGGGCTCAAGGCCGGTCGCATCGTGGCCGTGGACCGCTTCGACGCCGGCTATATTGATGATGGCGGGCGCAAGCTCCTGGAACGCAATCTGCGGCTGGCCGGCCTGACGGACCGGGTGACGGTGGAGGCCGCCGACCTGACCGCCCTGCCGTTCTCGGAGGGCCGTTTCGACGGCGCTGTCAGCACCCATGTCTACGACCACCTGGGCGACAAGAAGGAACAGGGTCTGCGCGAGGTGGTTCGCGTCCTGAAGCCCGGCGGCCGGTTCCTGATGGCGGTCTGGGTCCCGGGGTGGACGATGTTCACCGTGGCCAATGTGCTGTCGTTCTTCCTGACTTCAAAGGCCGGCTGGCGCGAGATGGCGATCCGCGCCGGGTTCAAGGTCGTCGATGAGGGCGCCTTCAACCACGCCTGGTTCGTGCTGCTCGAAAAGCCGATCACGGCCGGACCGTAGCGACCATACGCCAGGGACAGAGCTTGCAGGTAACCTCTCCAGGGGGATAGGTATCATTCCCCGAGCCGCCGTATCGAGCCCGCCATGACCCCCTTCACAGACCTGATCGCCCAGGGGACCGCCCACGCCTGGCTGTTTATTCCAAGCGCCGTCGTGCTCGGCGCATTGCATGGCCTGGAGCCGGGTCACTCCAAGACGATGATGGCGGCCTTCATCATCGCGGTGCGCGGCACGGTGCGCCAGGCGGTGCTGCTGGGCCTGTGCGCCACCCTCTCGCACACTCTCATCGTCTGGGTGATCGCGCTGGGCGGCATGTACCTCTGGCGGGGTGTCGACAGCGCCACGCTGGAACCTTACTTCCAGCTGGCGTCGGGGGTGATCATCGTCGGCATGGCGCTGTGGATGCTCTGGCGGTCCCGGCGCGAACAGGCCCTGGCGGCCGTCGCCGAGCATGATCATCACGACCATGGAGGACATGGTCACCGTCACGACCACGGTGGGCAGGGTCCCGGTCACGACCACGCCCATGACAAGGGGCATGGCGGTCATGCGCCCGGCGGCGCGCCGCGGATCGACACCGGCCACGGCGTGCTGCGCCTGGAGGTGTTCGAGGACGGCGCGCCGCCCCGCTTTCGGCTCTTTGCAGAGAGCGGGCACGGCTGGAAGGCGGAGCAGGTCAAGCTGGAAACCGAACGCCCCGAGGGCGCACGGCAGGCGTTCCGTTTCGTGGATCGGGTCGGCTACCTGGAATCGGTCGAGGAGATTCCCGAACCGCACGAGTTCACCGCCCGGCTGACGCTGGCGCATGGTGACCACGGACACCACTACGACGTCGCCTTCGTCGAGCACGACCACGGCGGCGGGGATCACCTGCATGAGGAACTGCGCGGCCTGGAGCTGGCGGCCGGCTACCAGGACGCCCACGAACTGGCCCACGCCAACGACATCCGCCGTCGGTTCGCGGACCGAAAGGTCACCACCGGCCAGATCGTGATCTTCGGCCTCACCGGGGGGCTGATCCCATGTCCCGGCGCCATAACGGTGTTGCTGCTCTGCCTGCAGCTCAAGCAGGTCACCCTGGGCGCGGTCCTGGTCCTGTGCTTCAGCATCGGCCTTGCGCTGACCATGGTGACGTCCGGCGTGATCGCGGCGCTCAGCGTCAAGCATGTCTCCAGGCGCTGGAGCGGCTTCGGAGAGATCGTGCGGAAGGCGCCGTTCGTCTCCGGGGCGGTGATCCTGCTGATCGGGATTTATATCGGGGTGAACGGCTGGCTGGCGCTGCCGCGGTGACCTAGGTTGATCCGGACAGGAGGAGTCCCCGCGTGAGCCACGCCACCGACACCCAGCTGCTGAACCGCCTGCGCCGCGCCAACGGCCACCTGGCCAAGATCGTCGGCATGATCGAGGCCAATCGCGACGGCCTGGAGGTCGCCCAGCAGATGCAGGCGGTGATCGGCGCCCTGGAGAACGCCAAGGCCGTCCTGATCCGCGACCATATCGAACATCATCTCGAGGAGATCGTCGGGCCGCTGCCGGCGGACACCCGGGCCAAGCTCGCCAAGCTCAGCGACCTCGCCAAGTTCCTCTAGGGGGCGCGAGAGGTTCACCCCTGAGCCGGTCGACGAAGCGGGCGCAGGGGCGTCGTCATGCGGCGGTGGATCGGGTTCGAGGCAGCCGGGATCTTCGTCGGCGATCAGTCCGCCAGGCGGGTGACGTTCAGGCCTGCGTCGTCGCGGCGATCGAAGGCGCTCGGCGGGGGCTCGGGCGAGCGGAACAGCCGGCCCTCGCGGGCGGCCAGCATGATGTCGGAAAGGGCGGCGGGCGCCAGCGCCCAGGGCTCGATGCAGTAGCGGCCGAACAGGCGTCGCGGATCGTTGAGCAGGCGGAACAGCCATTCCACGCCCAGGCGGCCCGTCCAGCGCGGGGCGGCGCGCTGGACGCCGGCTTCGTAGTCGAAGGCTGCGCCCACGGAGAAGGTGACGCAGGGCGGCAGTAGATCGGCGTGATCGAGCAGCCAGGTCTCCTGGCGCGGCATTCCCATGCCGACGAACAGGACCTGGGGCCGGAACGCCTCGATCTGAGCCAGGATTGCCCGGTTGTCGTCGGAGCCGGGCGCGGCGTCGAAATAGCCGTGGTGGGTGGCGATTTCGGTGTGGGGATATTCGGAGCGCAGGCGGTCGGCTGCGATGTCTGCCACCCCGGGCTCGCCGCCCAGGTAGAAGATCCGCCAGCCTTCGCGATTGGCCAGGCTCCAGAAGTGATTGCGCCAGTCCAGATAGGTGCAGCGATGGAAGGGCCTGGAGTGCAGTCCCAGCATGCGGGTGAAGAAGATGAGCGGCGTGGAGTCGACCTCGATCAGGTCGGCGTCCTGGCAGAACTTGCGGAAGGCCGGGTGCCGGCGGGCCAGATGGATGCCGTGGGCGTTGTAGTTGGCCACGCGGTAGCGCTCGCCGTTGGCGACGCTGACGCCCACGTGGTGCATGACCTCCTCTGGACGGACCAGGTCCATCTCGACGCCGAGGGCCAGGACACGCTCGCGCTTCCGCCTGTGCCGGCGGTGCGGCCTGCGATTGCTGTGCCTGCGCTCCAACTCGAACGTCCTCTGGATCGGGGCCGCGCGATCAAGGAAGCGCGGCGTTGCGGCCAAGCTTAGGGCCGCGCCGGTTAAGACTTCTCATATCGACCCGCACCGGGCCCGGTTGAAACAAGTCCCGCTTTAGACTGGCCGAACTGACAATTCCCAGCGCAAGGTGTCCAGGCTCTGTTGGGCTGCACTACGATCAACGGGTGCGACGCCCACGGTTTCGGGAGGAACAAGGGATGTCGTTTGCCAGCGAGTTCAAGGAGTTCATCGCCAGGGGCAGTGTTGTGGACTTGGCGGTGGGTGTGATTATTGGCGGCGCTTTTGGCAAGATTGTCACAAGCTTTGTCGATCAGGTCATCATGCCGCCGATTGGCCTCCTGATGGGAGGTATCGACTTCGCGCAGATGAAACTCGTGCTGAAGGCCGCCGATCCAACTACGAAACAGGTCGAGGTCGCGGTCCAGTATGGCGCGTTCATCAACACGATTATCCAATTCGCGATCATCGCCTTTGTGATCTTTCTCATGGTCAAGGCGATCAACAATCTGCGGCGGCAGGAGGCTGAGGCTCCGCCGGCTCCGACCAAGACCGAGGTCCTCCTGGAGGACATCCGGGACGCGCTGCGGAGCGGCAAGCCCTCCTAGGCGCGCGGGGCCCCCCCGGGCAGGGTCAGGCGAGGTCGTAGCGGTCTGCGTCCATGACCTTGGTCCAGGCGGCGGCGAAATCCCGGGCGAACTTCGCCTGCGAGTCGGCGCAGGCGTAGACTTCGGCCAGGGCGCGCAGCTGGGAATGGGACCCGAAGATCAGGTCGACCCGGGTGGCCGTCCACCGGTGCGCCCTGGACCTGCGATCGCGGCCCTCGAACTGGTTCTCGCCTGCCGCCTGCCACTCGGTCGCCATGTCGATCAGGTTGACGAAGAAGTCGGTGGTCAGCTGGCCCGGCCGTTCGGTGAAGACGCCGTGTTTCGAGCCACCTACGTTGGCGCCCAGGACGCGAAGGCCGCCGACCAGCACCGTCATCTCCGGCCCGCTGAGGCCCAGGAGCTGGGCGCGGTCGACCAGGGCTTCCTCCGGAGCCATGAACTGCTCACCGGACGCCCGGTAGTTGCGGAAGCCGTCGGAGATCGGCTCGAGCGGCTCGAAGGATGCCGGGTCGGTCTGGTCCTGCGAGGCGTCCATGCGGCCGGGGGTGAACGGGACCTCGACCGGAGTTCCGGCGTCCCGCGCGGCCTTTTCGACAGCGGCGGAGCCGCCGAGCACGATCAGGTCGGCCAGGGACACCTTCTTGCCGCCGGTGGCGGAGGCGGCGAACCTGGCCTGGATGGCCTCGAGCGTTCCCAGCACCTTGGCCAGCCGAGGCGGATCGTTGACCTCCCAGTCCTTCTGCGGCGCCAGGCGGATACGTGCGCCGTTGGCGCCGCCGCGCTTGTCCGAGCCCCTGAAGGTGGAGGCGGAGGCCCAGGCGGTGGACACCAGCTCGGCCACGGTCAGGCCAGAGGCCAGAATCTCGGCCTTGAGGGCGGCGATGTCGCCGGCGTCGACCAGGGGGTGATCGACGGGCGGGATCGGGTCCTGCCAGATCAGGGCCTCCCTCGGGACCAGCGGGCCGAGGTAGCGCTGGATCGGGCCCATGTCGCGGTGGGTGAGCTTGAACCAGGCGCGGGCGAAGGCGTCGGCGAACTGGTCGGGGTGCTCATAGAACCGGCGTGAGATCTTCTCATAGGCAGGATCGAAGCGCAGGGCGAGATCGGAGGTGAGCATGGTCGGGACATGCTTCCTCGACGGGTCGAAGGCGTCGGGGATGGTGGCCTCGGCGCCCTTGGCCCGCCACTGCTTGGCGCCGGCGGGGCTCTCGGTCAGCTCCCACTCGAACCTGAAGAGGTTGTCGAAGAAGTGGTTGCTCCACCTGGTCGGGGTCTGGCTCCAGGTGACCTCGGGGCCGCCGGTGATGGCGTCGGCGCCAATGCCCGTGCCGTGCTTGCTGCGCCAGCCCAGGCCCTGGTCCTCGATCGCCGCGCCCTCGGGCTCGGGGCCGATGAGGGACGGGTCGCCGGCGCCGTGGGTCTTGCCGAAGGTGTGGCCGCCGGCGATCAGGGCGACGGTCTCCTCGTCGTTCATGGCCATCCGGGCGAAGGTGTCGCGAATGTCGCGGGCCGACGCGACGGGATCGGGGTTGCCGTTGGGACCCTCCGGATTGACGTAGATCAGGCCCATCTGCACGGCCCCCAGCGCCTTGTGCAGCTGGCGCTCTCCGCTGTAGCGCTCGTCGCCCAGCCACGATCCCTCCGGACCCCAGAAGAGCTCTTCCGGCTCCCAGGTGTCGGCCCGGCCGCCGGCGAAGCCGAAGGTCTTGAAGCCCATGGACTCCAGGGCGACGTTGCCGACCAGGACGTAGAGATCGGCCCAGGAGAGCTTGCGGCCGTACTTCTGCTTGATCGGCCACAGCAGGCGCCGCGCCTTGTCGAGGTTGGCGTTGTCCGGCCAGGAATTGAGCGGGGCGAAACGCTGCTGGCCGCCGCCGGCGCCGCCGCGCCCATCCGATGTCCGATAGGTGCCGGCGCTGTGCCAGGCCAGCCGGATAAACAGGCCGCCGTAGTGGCCGAAATCGGCGGGCCACCACTCC
>DASUIJ010000430.1:0-5351 GCA_036279815.1 Phenylobacterium sp.
CCCGGGTAGCGGTTCCAGTACCAGGTGCCGCCGAAGTCGCCGCCCTTCTCGACGATGCGAACGTCCTGGATGCCGGCCTCGACCAGGCGCGCGGCCGTCACCAGCCCCGCAAAGCCGCCGCCTATGAACGCGAAGGTCACGTGATCGGTGCGCGGCTCACGCGGCGCCAGCGGTGTGTACGGGTCGTCGCGGAAATGCGCCAGCCGGCCCTGGAGCCGCAGGTACTGGTCGTTGCCGTCGGGGCGCAGGCGCTTGTCGCGCTCCTCGATGTACTTGGCCAGCAGCGCCTGCTTGTCGATCGGCCGGCGATCCACGCCCGTCGCCTCGTTCGTCGTCGTCATCCCAATGACCTCAATCAAAATTCAAACATGCAAACCCCTTAAGTCCATCGGTCGGCGACTGCGAACGGTCGTGCGACCGGCCTGACCGGCGGGGCTGTATCTTCGAAGATAGAGTATGGCGGCGCGGCGCGCTACTGGCGCCGCGGCCCCGTCGGGATTGTTCCGACATTCCGGTCCGTAGGGTTCCCCACGGGCACAATTGACAGGCCCGCCCGCTGCGGACACGGGAGTCTCCAATCCGCCGTGGTCCGCCGAATGGGCGGGCCGGGACGCGCAATCCAGGGAGCTCCGCCGCGTGACCTACCCGATCCCCAATGTCTCCACCGACCTGACCGGCCAGACGGCCCTCGTGACCGGCGCCTCGTCCGGGCTCGGCGTGCGTTTCGCCAAGACCCTGGCCCGCTGCGGCGCCAAGGTCGCCCTGACCGCCCGGCGCCTGGACCGGCTCGAGGCGCTGGCGGCCGAGATCCGCGCCGACGGCGGCGAGGCCGTGGCGCTTGAGCTCGACGTCACCGACGCCGACCAGCTGCTGGCCGTGGTGGGCAAGGCCGAGGACGCCCTCGGCCCGGTGACAATCCTGGTCAACAACGCCGGCATCCCCGACGCCCAGCGGGCCGTGAAGATGTCGGTCGACCTCATCGACCGGGTGATCGGCGTCAATCTGCGCGCGCCCTACATCCTGTCCTGCGAGGTGGCCCGCCGACTGATGGCGGCCAAGCAGCCGGGCCGGATCGTCAACATCGCCTCGGTGGCGGCCTACGAATACAGCGGCAACGGCGCCGCGCTCTATTCGATCACCAAGTCCGCGGTGGTCCGCATGACCGAGGCGCTGGCCGTCGAATGGGCGAGCGCCAACATCAACGTCAACGCCATCGCGCCCGGCGCCTTCTCGTCCGAGATGATGGACGGGATGCTCAAGCGGGTGGGGGACATCTCGCAACACTTCCCCCGCAAGCGCCTCGGCGACCCGGCCCAGCTCGACAGCACGCTGCTGTTCCTGGTTTCGCCGGCCTCGGACTTCGTCACCGGGGCCTGCATCCGGGTCGATGACGGCCAGAGCGGTCGCTAGCGGACTTCAACGCCATGACCCGAACAGCAAACAAGGACACCGACGGATGAAAGTCGCCGCACTGAAAGCCCCGGGCGGGCTGGACAAGATCGTCATCGAGGACCGCGCCGAGCCGGTCGCCGGCCCCGGCCAGATCCTGGTTCGCGTGCGGGCCAGCTCCCTGAACTTCCATGACTTCGCCGTCGTGGCCGGGATGATCCCGACGCCGGACGGGCGCATTCCCATGTCCGACGGCGCGGGCGACGTGGTCGCGGTGGGCGAGGGCGTGACCGCGTTCAAGGCGGGCGATCAGGTGGTCTCCACCTTCTTTCCCAACTGGCCGACCGGGGGGCCGAGCCTGGAGCGCCTCACCGGCGTGCCCGGCGACCACGCGGACGGCTTCGCGGCCGAATACGTCGCCATGCCCGCCACCGCCTTCACCCGCCTGCCCAAGGGCTGGTCGCTGACCCAGGCGTCGACCCTGCCCTGCGCGGCGCTGACGGCCTGGCGCGCGCTGATGGTCGAGGCGCGGATCAAGCCGGGCGACGTGGTGCTGACACAGGGCACCGGCGGGGTCTCGATCTTCGCCGTGCAGCTGGCCAAGGCGGCAGGCGCGACGGTGATCTCCACCTCGTCCTCCGCCCAGAAGCTCGACCGGTTGAAGGAGCTCGGGGCCGATCACCTGATCAACTACAAGGATCAGCCGGAGTGGGGTAAGGCCGCTGCGGCCCTGACCGGCGGGCGGGGCGTCGACGTGGTCGTCGAAATCGGCGGTCCGGGAACCCTCAACCAGTCGCTCCACGCCTCCCGGATCGGCGGTCACATCTCCCTGATCGGCGTCCTGACCGGCGTGGCGGGCGAAGTGGCCACCGCTGTGGCCATGTCCAAGAACGTGGCCATCAAGGGCGTCACCGTCGGGTCCCGCCAGGAGCAGGAAGAGATGATCGCCGCCATCGAGGCCAACGGCATCCGGCCGGTCATCGACTCGACGTTCCCGCTGGAAAGAATCTCCGAGGCCTTCGCCCACCAGATTTCCCAAAGGCACTTCGGCAAGATCTGCCTGGAGTTCTAGGCGGCGGTTCAAGAGGGGCGTCTCGGGTCCCGGCGACCCGAGCGCCTCCGGGCCCTAGCCTTCCAGGGTCAGCACCACCTTGACGCAGTCGCCATGGTGCTGGGCTCCGATGGCGGCGTTGATCTGATCGAACGGGAAGGACCGGACCAGTTTCTCCAGGGGCAGGCGCCCGGCCCGCCAGTGGTCGATCAGCTCCAGAATGAACACGTCGGGATCGCTGTCGCCCTCGATGATGCCGCGCACCGTCTGGCCGAAGGTCAGCACCGTGCCGAGGTCCCCCGGCAGGGGCGTGCCCGGCGGCGGAATGCCCACGACGCCCAGCACGCCCTTGGGCGCCAGGGCTCCCATGATCGCGGCGAGGGTGTCCGGCCGGCCGGTGGTGTCGAAGGCGTAGTCCACACCCTGCGCCCGGATGGCGCGCACGGCGGCCGCCAGGTCGGGGCTCTCCGCCGGATCGATCACATGGGTCGCGCCCAGTTCCAGGGCCAGGGCGCGCCGCGCGGCGTGCGGCTCCACCACGATGACGGTCCCGCAGCCCTGGATCGCCGCGCCCATGACCGCCGACAGCCCCACCGCGCCGCCGCCGGTGATCAGCAGCGACGAACCCCTGGGACAGGCCAGGGCCAGCATGATCCCGCCCGCGCCGGTCTGGATACCGCAGCCCAGGGGCGCGGCGATCTCGAAGGGGATGTCCGCGGGAAGCTTCAGGGTGTTGGTCTCATAGGCCAGGCAGTAGGTCGCGAAGGAGGACTGGCCGAAGAAGTTCGACGAGACGGCGGTGTCGCCCTGCTTCAGCGCCTTGGCGCCGTCCGGCCGCATGCCGATGTAGTTCAGCGCCGGCATCGAATAGCAGTAGGCCGGATCGCCGCTCTTGCAGCGGTCGCACTGGCCGCAGGAGCGGAAGGTGAGCGCCACCCGGTCGCCGACGGCCACCTTGGTCACGGCCGAGCCGATCTTCTCCACCACGCCCGCGCCCTCATGGCCCAGCACCGCCGGCATGGAGAACGGCATTCCCCCGTCCCGGGCCACCAGGTCGGTGTGGCAGACGCCCACCGCCGCAATGCGGACGAGGATCTCGTCCGGGCGCGGGTCGTCCAGCTCGACGGTCTCCAGGGTGAAATCCGCGCCCGCGGCGCGGGTGACGGCGGCGGTTACCTGCAAGGTCATGTCGTTCTCCATCGCGGGCCGGCCGACCCTCTGGCGCCAGGGCGCTTGGCCCCGCAGATTGTCCGCTCGCCGGTCGGCTTTTCCAATGACTTCGGCGTTGGTCCGCCGGAGTCCTAGTTCACGCGCCGCGTGCGGCCCGCCCAGTAGGGTTCGCGCAGTTCGCGGCGCAGGATCTTTCCCGAGGCGTTGCGCGGCAGGGCGTCGATGAAGTCGACGCTCTTCGGGGCCTTGAACGCGGCGATCCGCGTGCGGGCGAAGGCGATGATGTCCTCCGCGCTGGGGTTGGTTCCGGGCTTGGGCGCGACCACCGCCTTGACCGCCTCGCCCCACTTGTCGTCGGGCACTCCGATCACCGCGACCTCGGCGACATCCGGATGGCCATAGACGGCGCTTTCCACCTCGGCGGGATAGATGTTCTCGGCGCCGGAGATGATCATGTCCTTCACCCGGTCATGGATGAAGAGATAGCCGTCCTCGTCGAGATAGCCGGCGTCGCCGGACCTCAGCCATCCGTCGCCGTCCAGGGTGGAGGCGGTCGCCTCGGGCAGCCGCCAGTATCCGGCCATGTTGGAGACCGAGCGGATGGCCACCTCGCCCACGGCGTTGGCGGGCACGCTCCTGCCGGCCTCGTCGATGACCTTGATCTCCACGCCGGGCATGGGCAGGCCCGCGGCCCGCATGCGCGGGTTGCCCGCCGGGTCGTGATCCTCCGGCGGCAGGTAGACGATCGTTCCGCAGGTCTCGGTCATTCCGTACTGCTGGCAGAAGCCGCAGCCGAACACCTCCATGCACTCGCGCAGGAGGTCCAGCGGAATGGGGCTGGCCCCGTAGAGGATGTATTTCAGCCGCGAATAGTCGACCTCCCGAGCCCGGGGCTGGCGCACGACGATCTGCAGGGCGGCGGGAACCATGAACATCTTCGAGATGCCGTCGGCCTCGATGTAGTCGAGCACCTTGAAGGGGTCGAACTCGCGCGCGACCACGCCCTTGGCCCCGTTGACCAGGCCGACGATGCCCCAGCCGGTGCCGCCGATGTGGCCCACCGGCATGGCCACGAGGCTGACGTCGTCGGGACCCCACTGGTTCCAGGGCATCTGGGCCTCGGCCGCCCGGCGGCGGCCGCCCAGGATGTTCAGGTGGCTGAGCATGGCGCCCTTGGGCCGGCCGGTGGTGCCCGAGGTGTAGAGCTGCACGGCGATGTCGTTCGGGTCCACCGGCAGGTTGGGATCGGTGTCGGGCTGGGCGTCGCGCCAGGCCTCATAGGTCGGCCAGCCGCGGCTTCCGGGCTCCATGGCCACCAGCTTCACCCCCGACAGTTCGGGCGCGATCTGCGCGGCGCAGTCCTCGACCTCGGGGCCCACGAACAGCAGCCTGGCCTGGGCGTCGCCCACGATGTAGGCGACCTCGGGCGGCGCGAGGCGCCAGCCGATGGGGGCCATGACCACCCCGGCCTTGGCGGCCCCGAACAGCAGCTCGAAATAGTGGTCGCTGTTCTTTCCGAGATAGGCGATGCGGTCGCCCTTGACCAAGCCCTCGGCGACCAGGGCGCGGGCGGCCTGGTTGGTGCGGCGGTCGAACGCCGCGTACCGGGTCTCCCGCCCCTCGAACACCAGCGCCGTGGCGTCCGGCCTCTCGCGAGCCTGATAGCGGGGCACGTCGGCCAGGGTCGGCATCGCGTCGAAGTCGATGGCCTTGGGCGCGGTGTCGGTCTTGACGATATCCA
>DASUIJ010000431.1:0-8705 GCA_036279815.1 Phenylobacterium sp.
CCGCCAGGTCACCTGGAACGGCGCCCGCGCCCGCTTCCGCCCTCTGACCGCCCGCGCCCAGGCCCAGCTCGAGCGCGAGCTCGACCTGATCGAGAAGCTGGGCTTCGCCAACTACTTCCTGACCGTGCACGACATCGTCCGCTGGGCGCGGGAGCAGGGAATCCTCTGCCAGGGCCGCGGTTCGGCGGCCAATTCCCTGGTCTGCTTCTGCCTGGGCGTGACGGCGGTCGACCCCACCAAGGAAGACCACGACCTGCTGTTCTCGCGCTTCATCTCCAAGAACCGCGGCGAGCCGCCGGACATCGACGTGGATTTCGAGCACGAGCGCCGCGAGGAGGTGATGCAGTACGTCTATCGCCGCTACGGCCGCGACCGGGCCGCCATCGTCGCCGCGGTGACCCACTACCGCCCGCGGATGGCGATCCGCCAGGTGGGCAAGGCGCTGGGCCTGACCGAGGACGTCACCGCGGCCCTGGCGGGCACCGTCTGGGGAAGCTGGGGCGAGATGTCCGCCGACGCGTACATCGCCCAGGTGGGACTGGATCCCAAGGCGCCGGAGATCCGCCGGGCCACCGCCATGGCCCAGGAGCTGCTGAAGTTCCCCCGCCACCTGTCGCAGCATGTGGGCGGCTACGTGCTGACCAAGCGCCGGCTGGACGAGACCGTGCCGATCGGCAACGCGGCGATGAAGGACCGCACCTTCATCGAGTGGGACAAGGACGACATCGACGCCCTGAAGCTGATGAAGGTGGACGTGCTGGCGCTGGGCATGCTGACGGCCCTGCGCAAGAGCTTCGAGATGCTGCCGCCCCTGAAGGACGGCACGAGGATCACCGATATCGCCCACATCCCGCCGGAGGACCCCAAGGTCTACGACATGCTGTGCGCGGCCGATTCCGTGGGCGTGTTCCAGGTGGAGAGCCGGGCGCAGATGTCGATGCTGCCCCGGCTGAAGCCCCGGAAGTTCTACGACCTGGTGATCGAGGTCGCCATCGTGCGGCCGGGACCGATCCAGGGGGACATGGTCCACCCCTACCTCAAGCGCCGCGCCGGGCTGGAGCCGGTGGTGTTCCCCAGGCCCGCCCCCGAGCACGGGCCGCCGGACGAGCTGGAAGGGGTGCTGGGCAAGACCAAGGGGGTGCCGCTGTTCCAGGAACAGGCCATGCGGCTGGCCATCGAGGCGGCCAAGTTCTCCGACGACGACGCCGACGGCCTGCGCCGGGCCATGGCCACCTTCCGCCACATGGGCAATGTCGGCGACTATGGGCGCAAGTTCGTCGATGGGATGGTCGGGCGCGGCTACGACCCGGAGTTCGCCCAGCGCTGCTTCCACCAGATCGAGGGCTTCGGCTCCTACGGCTTCCCGGAGAGCCACGCGATCAGCTTCGCCCTGCTGGTCTACGCTTCGGCCTGGGTGAAGAAGTGGTGGCCGGACGCCTTCTGCGCCTCGTTGCTGAACAGCCAGCCCATGGGTTTCTACCAGCCGGCGCAGCTGGTCCGCGACGCCCGCGAGCACGGGGTGGAGGTGCGGCCGCCCGACGTGCTGGCCAGCGACTGGGACAGCACCCTGGAACCCATCGAAGGCCGTCGGCTGCGGGCCGTGCGCCTGGGCCTGCGGCAGATCAAGGGGCTGCAGGCGGCCGAGATCGAGGCGCTGGTGACGCTGCGCGAGGCGGGCGCGCGCAGCATCGAAGGCTTCGCCCGCGGACTGTCGCACCGGTGCCTGGAGCTGCTGGCCGAGGCCGACGCCTTCGCCGGGCTGGGGGTCGACCGCCGCCAGGCCCTGTGGGCGGTGAAGGGGCTGGCCGGCGCCTCCGGCGAGGCGGTCCAGGCCCCCCTGCTCAGCCGCCAGAGCCTCAGGGAGGTCCAGGTGGAGCTGCCGCTGATGAGCGCGCCGATGGACGTGGCCGAGGACTACCGGACCACGCGGCTGTCGCTGAAGGCCCATCCCTGCAGCTTCTTCCGCGAGGCCCTGGGCAAGGCCGGCGCCGTCCCCGCCCGGGCGCTGAAGACGATGCGCGACCGGCGCTGGACCTCGGTGGGCGGGCTGGTGCTGGTGCGCCAGCGGCCGGGCACCGCCCAGGGGGTGGTGTTCATGACCCTGGAGGACGAGACCGGGATCGCCAACATCGTGGTCTGGAAGGACGTGTTCGAGGCCCATCGCCGGCTGGTGATGGGGGCGTCCTTCGTGGTGGTCCACGGCCAGATCCAGAGCGAGGACGGCGTGATCCATGTGGTGGCCAAGAGCTTCAGCGACCTGTCGCACCTTCACGCCGCCATGAAGGAGGACGACCCCGACCCCGATCCCCGCCGCAGGCCCACAGGCCGCCTGATCTCCAGCCGCGACTTCCACTGAGCTCCGGCCGACGGCCGGGACATGACCGCACCGCCCATTGGGACTAGACTGGCCACAGAAACATCAGGAGGCCTCCGATGACGGGCGCCGTCCAGCTTTTCGTAGGAACCCGCAAGGGGGCCTGGATCCTGACCAGCGACGCCGCCCGCGGCGCCTGGACCCTGCAGGGACCGCACTTCCTGGGCCATATCGTCAACCACGTGGTGCTCGACCCGCGCGACGGGCGCACCCTGCTGGCGGCGGCCAAGACCGGGCACCTGGGACCCACCATCTTCCGCTCGACCGACGGCGGGACCACCTGGGCCGAGGCCAGGCGTCCGCCGGCCTTTCCCAAGGCCCGGGACGGCGAACCCGCACGGTCGGTGGAGCACACCTTCTGGCTGGAGCCCGGCCATCCGTCCGAGCCCGGCGTCTGGTGGGCGGGGACCTCGCCGCCCGCCCTGTTCGTCAGCACCGACAGCGGCGAGACCTGGGAAGGGGTGTCCGGGTTCAACGATCATCCGATGTATCCCAAATGGGTCCCCGAGGACGCGGGCACGCCGGACGGACCCCTGCTGAACCAGGTGGTCATAGATCCGCGCGACGCGTCCCACATGTACCTGGCGACCTCGACCGCCGGCGTGTTCGAAAGCCTGGACCGGGGCGGAAACTGGCGGCCGCTGAACCAGAACGTCGAGGCCAGTTTCATGCCCGACCCCTATCCGGAATACGGTCAGGACGCCCACTACATCGCCCTTGCGCCCAGCCGGCCCGACCGGATGTGGCAGCAGAACCATTGCGGGATCTACCGGCTCGATCGCCCGTCGGAACGCTGGGAGCGGATCGGGCGCAACATGCCCGCCGAGATCGGGGACATCGGCTTCACCATCGTCCCGCATCCGCGCGACGCCGACACCGCCTGGGTCCTGCCCATGGATGGAACCGACGTCTGGCCCCGGACCAGCCCCGGCGGACGGCCCGCCGTCTACCGGACCCGCGACGGCGGCCAGGGCTGGGAGCGGCAGGACGCCGGCCTGCCCGCCGGCCAGGCGTGGATGACGGTCAAGCGGCAGGCCTTCTGCGCCGACCATGCCGATCCCCTCGGCCTCTATTTCGGGGCCACCAACGGCGAGGTCTGGGCGAGCGCGGACGAAGGCGGGTCCTGGCGCGAGGTCTGCCGCCACCTGCCGGAAATCTATTCGGTGACGGCGGCGCCCGCATGATCCGCGTCTGCGTGCCCAGCCAGCTCACCTCCTACACCGACGGCGTGACCGAGCTGGAGGCCCGCGGCGAAACCCTGGCGCGGGTTCTGGACGACCTGGACCGCCGCTATCCCGGCCTCAGGTTCCGGGTGGTCGACGAGCAGGACCGCGTGCGCCGCCACATGCGCATCTTCCTGAACGGACTGGCCGCGCGCGACGTCGCCGCGCCGCTCGCCGACGGGGACGAGGTGCTGATCTTCGGGGCGCTCAGCGGCGGCTAGGCGGCCCTCAAGGCCCGCCGGAAATAGAGAAGACGCGCCCGGGATGGGGGCCCGGACGCGTCTAGCAAGACCTTCAAGGGCTAGTCGTGGAGCTCATAGCTCTAACCCTTGTCGGCCTGCATCTCCTGTCGAGGCCTTCCGCGCCGCAGCGGTCTGCCCCAACCCTGATCTCGAACGGCGGCCGGCCGAGCTCAGTGATGGAAATAGGGATCGAGGACACGGACCTCGGTGATCCGGGTCACCGGCAGACCGTTCTTCTGGGCGGCGACGCGGACGGCTTCCGGGTTCGGGGCGTCGTAGATGCAGTAGGTCTGGGTCTTGTCCGCGGAGACGAAGGACTGGACCCAGCTGACCCCGGTGTCGGTGTTGCGACCGATCACGTCGAGGCAGGTCCGCGCGCCCTCGGCCGTCGCCGGGATGCTCAGCCCGTCGACAAAATTGCGTTCGACGATGTAGCGGGGCATCGTGAGCCTCCCTCCAACCCAGGGGCCCGGCGCCGAACCCTGAGACAGAATGGCGGGCGGCGGCCACCTGCGCCTCGGAGGAAGTGACCAATTTTCACCTGCCGCCTCCCTATTTTGCGGGGCGGGCGGCGCCTAAGTGTCCGCATCATGCTGCTTGAGCGCCAGACCTTCCTCGGCCAGCTGGGGCTGCACCTCGCCGACGCCGTGGGCGGCCGCGGCAGGATCGTGTTCGTCGCGGGCGAGGCGGGAATCGGCAAGACCTCCCTGGTCCGGACGTTCACGGCGGGGCTGGGGGAAGGCGTGCGGGTGCTTTGGGGCGCGTGCGAAGACCTCTCGACCCCCGAGGCCCTGGGGCCCCTGCGCGACCTGGCCCGCGACGCGTCCTGGTCGCTGCCGCAGAGTTTCGACGCGGAAAGTTCGCGGCTGGCGGTGTTCTCCGAGGCGATCGGGGTCCTGGGGGCGACCCCCACCGTGGCGGTGATCGAGGACCTGCACTGGGCCGACGACGCCACCATGGACTTCGTCCGCTATCTGGGCCGACGGATCAGCGGCCGGCCTGTGCTGCTGCTGGTCACGTCGCGCGACGAGGATGTGAGCGGCGTGACCCGGCTGCGCCGCGCCCTGGTCGATCTGCCCCCGGAGGCCCGCACGCGCATGGACCTGCCCAGGCTGAGCCCTGAGGTGGTCCGCGACCTGGCGCGGGAGAGGGCCTTCGACGCCGCCGACCTGTTCGCGGCGACCGGAGGCAATCCGTTCTATGTCGCCGAGATGCTGGCCGGCGGCGGACAAGGCGCGCCGCCGCCGACGGTGCGCGATGCGGTCCTGGCGCGCTCGGACCGCCTGTCGGCCAGGGCCCGCGCCGTGCTGGACGCGGCCTGCGTGTTTCCGCGACGGGTCGAGGCGGGCGTGCTGCGCGCCGTCTGCGGCGCGGACACCGACGAGGGCGTTGAGGAATGCGTGGCCGCCGGCATGCTGCTGGCCGACGGCGACGGCTATGCGTTCCGCCACGAGATCGCGCGCCGGGCCGCCGAAGCCGCCCTGTCCGGGGCGCGGCGGCGGGCCCTCAACGCCCGCGCCCTGGCGGCCCTGGGCGTCGACCCGGCCGTGTCGCTGGCCCGCCTGGTCCACCACGCCGACCAGGCGGGGGACGACCGGGCGGTGCTTGACCATGCGCCGAAGGCCGCCCAGCAGGCCGCCGCCCTGGGCGCGCACCAGGAGGCCGCCCGCCACTACGCCGCCGCCCTGAGGCACGCCGCGGGCCTCGACGACGACGCCCGCGCCAGGCTCCACGAGCTCCATGCGTTCGAGGCGCACCTGATCGGCGACCTGGCGGAGGCCGTCGCGTCGCAGGAGGCCGCCCTGGCCCTGCGCCGGCGCAACGGACAGACGCTGCTGGAAGGCGACGGGCTGAGGTGGCTGTCGCGGCTCAGCTATCTGACCGGAGACCGGCTCACCGCCGATCGTTACGCCGCCGAGGCGATGCGGCTGCTGGAGACCGCGCCCCCGGGGGCCGAGCTGGCCATGGCCTATTCCAACCTCTCGCAGCTCGCCATGCTGAGCGACGATACCGCCCAGGCGGTCCGATGGGGCGGCAAGGCGATCGCCCTGGCGGAACAGCTCGAGCGACCCGACATCCTGTCCCACGCCCTGAACAACGTCGGCGCCTCGAAGGTCTGGGTCGACGCCGCCTCGGCGCGGGCGGACCTGGAGCGCAGCCTGAAGCTCGCCCTGCTCCACGACCAGCAGGATCATGTGGCCAGGACCTACGTGAACTTCGCCTGCCTGGAGATAAACCTGCGGGCGCACGCCACGGCCCACCGCCTGCTGGAGGCGGGGATCGCCTATTGCGTGGAGCGCGACCTCGACACCTGGCGCAACTACCTGCGCGGGTGGCTGGCGGAGACCTATCTGCGCGAGGGGCGGTGCGACGCGGCGGCGGAGGCGGCGCTGCTGGTGGTGCAGAACGATCGCGCCTCGCCCGTGATGCGCAATCCGGCGGTGGTGGCCCTTGCGCGGCTGAGGATGCGGCGGGGCGACCCGGAAGTGACCCCGCTGCTCGACGAGGTGGCCCGCTTCATGGCCAAGGGCGTGGAGGCGCCGCGCCTGGCGTCCTACGCGATCCTCGCGGCCGAACGCGCCTGGATCACCGGGAGCGGCGCCGACGCCGCCCTGGCCCTGCTGGATCAGGCCCGGGCGATGCGCATCGAGGGCGCCGACCCCTGGCAGGCGGGTGAGATCTGGTTCTGGCGGCGCAAGCTGGGCGCGCCCGTCGACCGGGCGGCGGCGGGCGGCATGGCCCCGCCCTACCTGGAGCTGCTGAACGGCGACTGGCGCGCCGCCGCCGACCGCTGGGAGGCGCTGAAGATGCCCTACGAGACGGCGCTTGCCCTGCTGGAGGGCGATGACGAGGCCCAGCGCCAGGGTATCGAGCGGCTGGACGGGTGGGGCGCGGCGGCGAGCGCGACCCGGGCGCGCCAGGACCTGCGCCAGCTGGGCCTGCGGAACATCCCCCGCGGCCCCCGCGCCAGCACCCGCGCCAATCCCGCCGGTCTGACCCGCCGCCAGATGGACGTGCTGGACCTGCTGGACCAGGGCCTGTCCAACGGCGAGATCGCCGGGAAGCTCTACGTCTCCGCCAAGACCGTGGACCACCACGTCTCGGCCATCCTCGCCAAGCTGGAGGCCGGCTCGCGCGGCGAGGCCGCCGCGATCGCGCGACGGGCCGGTCTGATCGGCCTGAAGGGCTAGGTTCGGACGCCTCGCGGGTCACCCCGCGAGGCGATCGTCTCAGAACCGCAGGGTGCGGGCTTCCTTCACGTGGGGCAGGGCGCGGATCTTCTTGACCAGGTCCTCGGAGGGGTCCTGGTCGACGCCGATCAGGGCGATGGCGTCTTCGCCGGCCGCGACCCGGCCCAGGTTGAAGGTGGCGATGTTCACCTTGGCGTCGGCCAGCAGGGCGCCGAGATTGCCGATGAAGCCGGGCTTATCGAGGTTGTTCACATAGAGCATGACGGGGGCGAAGGGCGCGTCCAGCTCCATGCCCTTCACCTCGATGATCCGCGGCGTGCCCGCCAGGACCGATCCCGCGAACGAGCGCTTGCCCATGGCGGTGGTGACGGTCACCCGCACCAGGCTGTCGTAGATCGGGCTTTCGTCCTGCTTGACCTCGGCGACCACGATGCCGCGCTCCTTGGCCATGGCGGGCGCCGAGACCGTGTTCACCTCGGCCAGCATGGGTCGCATGACCCCGGCCAGGGCCGCGGCCGTCAGCGGGCGGGTGTTGAGGTTGGCGACCTCCCCCTCATAGGCGATCTCGACGGCCTTCACCTCGACGTCGACCATCTGGCCGGCGAAGGCGCCGAGCCGTTCGGCCAGCGTGATGAACGGCTTCAGCTTGGGCGCCTCGTCGGCGGAGACCGAGGGGCTGTTGAGCGCGTTGGTGACGGCGCCGGTGAGCAGGTAGTCGCTCATCTGCTCGGCCACCTGCAGGGCCACGTTCTCCTGGGCCTCCAGGGTCGAGGCGCCCAGGTGCGGGGTGGCGATGAAGTTCTCGGCCCCGAACAGCGGGTTCTCCTTGGCCGGCTCCTCGACGAACACGTCGAAGGCGGCGCCGCCCACGTGTCCCTCGTCGAGCATCTTGCGCAGGGCCGCCTCGTCCACCAGCCCGCCGCGGGCGCAGTTGACGATCAGCACGCCCTTCTTGGTCTTGGCCAGGTTCTCGGCCGACAGGATGTTGCGGGTCTTGTCGGTGAGCGGAGTGTGCAGGGTGATGATGTCGGCGCGGGCCAGAAGATCCTCCAGCTCCACCTTCTCGACGCCCAGCTCCACGGCGCGCTCGGCCGAGAGGAAGGGGTCATAGGCCACCACCTTCATCTTCAGGCCATTGGCGCGGTCGGCGACGATGCCCCCGATGTTGCCGGCCCCGATCAGGCCCAGGGTCTTGGCGTACAGCTCCACGCCCATGAAGCGGTTCTTCTCCCACTTGCCGGCCTGGGTGGAGGCGTCGGCGGCGGGGAGCTGGCGGGCCAGGGCGAACATCATGGCGATGGCGTGCTCGGCGGTGGTGATCGAGTTGCCGAACGGGGTGTTCATCACCACGATCCCCCGGGAGGTCGCGGCGGGGATGTCGACATTGTCCACGCCGATGCCGGCGCGGCCGATGACCTTCAGATTGACGCCGGCGGCCAGCACGTCCTTGTCGGCCTTGGTGGCCGAGCGGACGGCCAGGCCGTCATAGTCGCCGATGATCTTCAGCAGCTCGTCCTTGGACAGGCCGGTCTTGACGTCGGCCTGGACGCCGCGCTGCTTGAAGATGTCGATGGCGGCGGGGCTGAGCTTGTCGGCGATGAGTACGCGGGGCATGTGCGGGTGTCCTTGATCAGGATGTGAAACGGCGCTCCCGGTCGCGGCGCGCGCGGCGATC
>DASUIJ010000432.1:0-4668 GCA_036279815.1 Phenylobacterium sp.
GCGGGGCCGATCACGCCGATCGCGCCGACCACCCGCTGGCCGCCCGTCATATAGGGCGCGGCGATCACGGCGGAACCCGAAAGCGAAAACAGCCGCGTTTCGGCGCCGATGAAGATGCGGACGCCCTGGGCCTCGCGCACCCCGTCCAGCAGCCCGATCAGCTGCTCCTTCTGTTCCAGGTCGTCGAACAGCATCCGCACCCGCTCCAGATCGTCGAGGGTCTGGTCGCCCAGCAGGTTGGCGCGGCCGCGGACGATCAGCGCCCGGTCGTTCCCGTCCCCGCCGCTCCAGGCGGCCATGCCGTCCTCCACCAGCCGGGCGGCGGTCTCGTTCAGCTGCCGGCGCGCGCTGTCCAGCTCGGCGCGGATGTCCGCCCCGGCCTCGGCCAGGGTCTTGCCGCGCAGGCGGGCGTTGAGGAAGTTCGAGGCCTCCTGCAGGGCCGCGGGCGTCACCCCGGCGGCCAGGGTCATCAGCCGGTTCTCCACCGTCCCGTCCTCGAACACCATGACGGTCAGGGCCTGTTCGGCGGAGAGCGCCACGAACTCCACATGCTTGACGCCCGCGTCGCGCACCGGAGTGACCACGATCCCCGCCCCGCCGGCCAGGCCGGACAGGATCGCCGAGGCCTCGTTCAGGGCCTCGTCGAAGGAGCGGCCGCGGCCGCCCAGCCGCGTCTCGATGGCGCGGCGTTCGTCCTCGCCCACGTCGCCGACCTCCATCAGGCCGTCGACGAACAGCCGCAGGCCCGCATGGGTCGGCAGCCGCCCGGCGCTGACATGGGGCGCGCCCAGCAGGCCCAGCTGGGTCAGGTCCTGCATGGTGTTGCGGATCGAGGCCGGCGACAGGTGGATGCCGGCCCGCGACAGGGTCCGCGAGCCCACGGGCTCGCCGGTTTCGAGGTAGCTTTCCACCACACGGCGGAAGATGTCGCGGGCGCGGCTGTCGAGTTCGGCGAGCGACGGGCCCTGGGAAAGCAGGGAGCTGGTCAAGACGGGGTCAGACCCATGGACGGAACCTCTTGTTTCTAGGATAAGCCCCCACCTTGGCGGCGCAAGCGCCGAACCCCTCAGGACCCCTTTCATGCGACCTTCCGACCGCACCGCGGACATGCTGCGCCACGTAACCCTGGAAACCGGGGTCAATCGGTACGCCGAGGGCTCCTGCCTGGCGACCTTCGGCCACACCAAGGTGCTCATCACCGCCAGCGTGGAAGAACGGGTGCCGCCCTTCATGCGCGGCCGGGGCCAGGGCTGGGTCACCGCCGAGTACGGCATGCTGCCCCGCGCCACCCACACCCGCGGCCGGCGCGAGGCCTCGGAAGGCAAGCAGTCGGGCCGCACCCAGGAGATCCAGCGCCTGATCGGCCGCTCCCTGCGCGCGATCATCAACCCCGCCGCCCTGGGCGAGCGCCAGATCTCCATCGACTGCGACGTCCTCCAGGCCGACGGCGGCACCCGCACCGCCGCCATCACCGGCGCCTGGGTCGCGCTTCGCCAGGCGGTCGACTACCTGATGGCCGAGGGCATGCTGACCACCGACCCCATCCTCGACCAGGTCGCCGCCATTTCCTGCGGCGTCTACAAGGGCGAGCCGGTCCTCGACCTCGAATACGAGGAAGACTCCAACGCCGAGGCCGACGCCAATTTCGTGCTGACCGGAGCCGGCGACATCGTCGAGATCCAGGCCACCGGCGAGAAGCGCGGCTTCACCCAGGCGGAGTTCGAGGCCCTGTTCAGCCTCGCCCGCAAGGGCATCGGCGAGCTCTGCCTGCTGCAGAAGACCGTCGCGGCGGCCCGGTAGGCGAGCCCGCCGGCAGGGTCGCCGACCCCGTCCTCCCGAACCCGCCCCCGCGGCGGGCATCCACGACGCCAGGAACCTGGCCCCGGCCGTGAAGGCCGGCCGGCGCGGCGGTTCGCCCTTTTTCCTGTTCTCGGGGGCCGCGGGAGTTTCGACGGCCTGCGCTCCGTCGCCAGACGCAAAACGGGCGGCTGGTCGCCCAGCCGCCCGTCTTTGATCATCGTCCTGCGTCGCCGCGCCGAGGCGCGGCGGGTCGGCTCAGTAGCCGGCCAGGAGCGCGCGGAACGCCGAGGCCGGCATGCGGGCCAGTTCGTCGGCGAAGGGCGCCATCAGGCGGTCGATGAGGCTTTCAAGGGCGCGAGCCATGTCGGTCTCCTTTGTGCATCGCAGCAAATGTTGCGGTGCATATAGAAGCCAAGCTCCATCAAATCAACATCTAAACACCGCTAAGTCGGTTTTGCAGCGCGGTATCGTCACCGGTTCATGTTGCGATGCGGCGTAACGGTCACGGCCGGGAGGCGGCTCGTAGCGACGGAGGCGAAGGCGGCGGGCCTACCCTTCGTCGTCGTCCAGCACGTCGTCCAGCGGTCCCGGCTCGTAGCTCAGCAGTTCGCCCGGCTGGCAGTCGAGCTCGCGGCACAGGGCGGCCAGGGTGGAGAACCGCACGGCGCGGGCCTTGCCGGTCTTCAGGATCGACAGGTTGGCGATGGTGACCCCGACCCGGTCGGCGAGCTCGGTCAGCGACATGCGCCGTTCGAGGAGGACACGGTCGAGCTGGACGCGGATGGGCATGGCTTAGATCGTCAGCTCCGCTTCGCGGCGAAGGCGCGCGCCCTCGCGGAACACCTCGGCCAGCACGAAGACCACCAGCACCGAGAACCAGGCGGTCAGGGAAATATTGGGTTCGACCCGGTTCTCGCCGGGGATCAGCCAGGCGCTGACCGCCCAGACCGCATAGCGGACGAGCTCCAGGCTCCCCAGCGCGACGCCGATGACCCGCAGCCGCGAGACGTTGTCGGGATGGAAGGGGTCGCCGGCCATCAGGGTGGCGAAGATCCGGCGCAGCCGCGCCACGATCACCAGGATGCCGATCAGGTAGAGGGCCGCGGCGAACAGGCCGCCGATGACCACCGGCCATTTCTTGACCAGCTCGACCCCGCCCACGTCGATGGCGAGGGAGCCGATGAGATCCGGATTGAAACTGAGGAGGAGGGCCGCGAGCGTCAGGAGCGCCACGGCTCCGACACCGACCCAGAGGGCCACGAACACCACGTCGAGGATGATCTTGAGGAAGCTCGACACCGAGCCCGGCCCCAAGGCGCGCATCAAACGCATGTCCTGCCCCAATCCCTTGTATTCGGGGAATTATGGCCCGCCGCCGAGCCCCGGCTAGCGGCGGCGTCAGCGGCGGGACGGTCCCGCCTTTTTCATATGCGGGGCCAGACTAGGCGATCAGGTTGTTGGCGGCCAAGGCCAGCACCGGCACGGCGGCCAGCACCACGGCGACGGTCATCGTGATCCGATCCATCCAGGTCATCACAGGGCTAAACATGAGACATCTCCTTCTGTTGTTGGTGCTGCACTGCAGCATCCGTGCCAACGGCGGCGTGCCGTCGATGTCGATAGTCAATACGGAGACATCGCTTTCCGATCAATAGAATTATCGTTTTTCGATATTAAACCTTCGTAAGATTGTGAACATTTCGCAATGCAGCAGAGCGGCCGTCCCGTTATGGTCCGGCGCGAAATCGGAAGGAGGCGGCCCATGGCCCTGAAGCTCGAGCCCGGCGCGCGGCTGGTGGTGGCGACCCACAACCCCGGCAAGCTCAAGGAACTGGCGCAGATCCTGGAGAACCGCTTCGACCTGGCGGCCGCCGGCGACCTGGGCCTGGACGAGCCGGACGAGACCGAGACCACGTTCGCCGGAAACGCGCTCCTGAAGGCGCGCGCCGCCGCCGAGGCCAGCGGGCTGATCGCCCTGGCCGACGATTCCGGCCTCTCGGTCGCCGCCCTGGACGGCGCGCCCGGCATCTTCTCCGCCCGCTGGGCGGGGCCGGACAAGAACTTCGCCGTGGCGATGGCGAAGGTGGAGGAACGCCTGGAGGCCACCGGGTCGGAGGATCGAGCCGCCTGGTTCACCTGCGCCCTGGCCGTGGCCTGGCCCGACGGGCCGGGGGTGGTGGTGGAAGGCCGGATCGACGGGACCCTGACCTTCCCGCCCCGGGGAACCCTGGGGTTCGGCTACGACCCGATCTTCGTGCCCCGGGGCCATACCCTGACCTTCGGCGAGATGGAGCCGGCGGCGAAGGACGCCATGAGCCACCGCGCCCGCGCCTTCGCCAGGCTCCGGGCCGCCCTGCTTTGAGCGCCGAGGCCGGCCCGCCGCCGGGGTCGCCCCTGGGCGTCTACGTCCACTGGCCCTACTGCGCCCGCATCTGTCCCTATTGCGACTTCAACGTCTTTCGGGACCGCGGCCGGGGCGAGGAGCAGCGGGCGCTGAAGGACGCGATCCTGGCCGACCTGGCGGGGCAGGCCGCGCTCACCGGCGACAGGCCGCTGGTCTCGGTCTTCCTGGGCGGCGGCACGCCCTCGCTGATGGACCCGGACTGGGCCGGAGAGATCGTCGAGGCCTGCCGCAGGCTGTGGACGCCGTCGGGCGACCTGGAAGTCACTCTGGAGGCCAATCCCACCGACGCCGAGGCCGACCGGTTCGCGGGCTTCGCCGCCGCCGGGGTCGGGCGGCTCTCCCTGGGCCTGCAGGCCCTGGACGACGCGGCGCTGAAGCTGCTGGGCCGCAACCACGACGCCGCCGAGGCGCGACGCGCCGCCCTTACGGCCGCGCGCAGCTTCCTGCGGCTGTCGCTCGACATG
>DASUIJ010000433.1:0-8476 GCA_036279815.1 Phenylobacterium sp.
GCGCCGGGCAGGCCTTCGGGCAGGGCGGCCTTGCGCAAGGCCGCCTTGACCACGCCGCGCAGGGCTTCCTGCGCCATGGCCTCATAATGCATCTGGTCTTGGGCCGGGGGGTCCTGGGCCATGGGGTCTCCGAGCGACATCGCGCCGGCCAAGGGTAGCGTCCCGCGCGCTGCGCGCAAGGCGCCGCGCCGGGCGAAATGCCGGACGTGCAATGTGACGATGAGCCTTGGGGGAATGAGGTGGAGGGCTTCTGTTGCAAGGCGCCCTCCGGGCCCCGCCTAACGCTGCTAAGACGTTAGGAGTTTAGGTCGAAATCTATCGGGTCGCTTACGCGGCCAAACGGACTTCTTCAGCGAAGTTATCGTTCGCATTTAGATAAAGGCCCGAAACGGTGGGCCAAGCCGGAAGAAAGCAACACCTTTAGACGTCTGTCGATGCTGATCGGCCCCATGCTTTCCCGCGATAACCGGGGGGAAGATTTGGTGGAGCCGCCGGGAATCGCACCCGGGTCCAGTCCGCTTATTACGTGCGCGTTTATCCTCATAGTCCGGCGAACCGGACAGCTCACATATAGGGCCTAAGGGTCAGGTTTTGAAGAACCATCCCTGCAATTTCGCGGACCCGCCGTTCGCGAAGCGTCATCGGCGGCCCGGATTTCGTGGAACGCCGCCGATCCTGCGTGGAGGGGTTAGGCGGGAAAAGCGCCGCGCGTCTAGGTTCTGGGCCGGTTCCTCCCACCCAAGACCCGAGGCTTCGCACATGAATCCGCTGCTCCACGCCGCCCGCCCTCTGATGGCCGACCTGCTTTCCACCATCGTGTTCGTGGCGCTGGTCGCCCTGAAGGTGAACCCGGCCGTCGCGGCCGGCGTCGCCATCGGCGTCGGCGTCGCCCAGGTGGCGTTCCTGAAGCTCACCGGCCGCCCCGTCGCACCGCTCCAGTGGATGGGCCTGGGCCTCGTCCTGGTGTTCGGGACGGCTGGGCTGATCACCCACGACAACCGCTTCCTGATGTTCAAGCCGACCATCGTCTACCTGCTGATCGGCGGCGTGATGTTCAAGCGCGGCTGGATGTTGCGCTACATGCCGCCCGTCGCGGCCGGGCGCGGCGAGGATGTCATGGTGGCGTTCGGCTATGTCTGGGCCGGACTGATGCTCGCCACCGCCGCCGCCAATGCGGTGGTGGCCGTCGCCTTCACCGCCCACTGGGTGAGCTTCATGGCGATCTTCCCGATGGTCTCGAAGATCGCGCTGTTCGCGATCCAGTATCTGGTCACCCGCACCATCGTGCGTCGCCGGATGATCGCGGCGGCGGTCCCGGCGGGGGCGATCGCCAACGCCTGAGGGCCGCCGTCAGGCCGTCTCCGCCGCCGCGGCGATCAGTTCGTCGATCAGCAGGTCCTTGTAGTGCTTGAGCAGCGCGTAGGAGCGCTCCACCTGCGCCGGATCGTCGGTCAGCAAGAGCTCGATCGACAGGCCGCGCATGGCGGCCATGTGCAGGCTGACCATCGACACGATGGCCGCCTTGTCGCGGATTCCCAGCTCCTGCGCCCGCTCCCACATCCGTTCGCAGCGGGTGTGCTCGATGTCGTTGAAGATCGCCGGCAGCTTCTCGGCCAGCACCTTGTCGGACCGGGCGGCGACCATGATTTCCAGCTTGGCCATCACGGCGGGGGTCTTCTGGGCCTGCCAGACCACGTCGGTCAGCGACATGAAATAGGCCCGGTGGTCGGGGAAGGCGTCCGGGGACAGAGCCGGCTGGGCGCGCTCGTCCGCGCCCGAGGCATAGGCCACCACGGCCAGCATCAGGTCCACCTTGGAGGGGAACTGGTGCAGCATGCCGCCGCGGCTGACGCCGGCTTCCTCGGCGATGGTGGACAGGGTCGTGGCCGAATAGCCCAGGCGGTCGAGGCAGACGATGGCCGCGTCGATCAGGCGGGCGCGCATGCTGGCGCTGCGCTCGGCCTGGCTGCGGCGCGGCGCACGCGCCCCTGCGCTGGTTTCGACCGTCATGGCGTTGTCCACTCCCACCCGCGCGCATGCTGGACGCAATCCTGACCGGGACGCAAGGTTACGCTCCGTCCGGTTCCACCGGAAAGCCGCCGGCGCGACGGGCTCCGTCGCGCCGGCGCAGTTGACCAAACGATCTCAACGAGCGTTTGGGAGGAAACGGAAGTTTCGTGGGCCTTGCGGCTGAAGCGCGCGCGGCGCGCCTGCGGGCCTGGACCCGGATCCCGGTCGGTCACCTCGGACGAGGCGCCGCCGGGCCGTTGGAAAATCATGGTCGTCCCGAAAATTGGGCTCTGAGGAAGAAATAGGGTCTTCGAAAAGAACTAGCCGCGTCGCCCGGTCCCGAGGGATCGCTTGTCGCGAAGAGGTGCAATCAAATCAACAAACACGAGGTCCGTTTTGTCGTCCTCCCGGGCGCGTCCTGTTCCGGCGCGCCATTCTCGTTGAGGCGAAGAGAACATGGGCCTCGGGCGTCGTCAATAAACAAACCGGCCAATCGGTCGGTTAATTTTGCGGTGTGGCTTCGGGGGCGGGCTGTTCGGGTTGCGGCCTTGCGTTGGCCGCGGGCTTCAGCGCCCCGCCGCCTGCGATCAGGCTCTGATAGGCCCTTCGGTCGGCCGCGTAGTCGGCTCCGCCCGGAAAGATCACATCGAATCGCGGGTCGTGGCCCAGCGCCGCGCCGAGCAGGGCCTGGAGCACCTCCGCCGCCTGGCCGATCTCGGCGGAATCACAGGCGCGCCGGACGCTGCGCGCCCGCTCGGCGGTCACCAGGATCAGGTCGTAGGCCACGCCGTTGACGCAGACCGCGTCGCTGGTTCCCTCGCTCTCGACCACGCGAACGTCGCGCGGCGCGTCCCAGAGCGGATCGTCCTTGAGGGCCAGGAAGCGCTGGGCCGAACCGGCCTCGAGCCTGGCGTCGAACCCCACCCGGCGGCCGATTTCCGGGGTGCAGCAGCCCAGGCCCGCGCGGGCCTGGACGAAGGCGTCGCCGTCGCGGCGGACCACCACCCGCACCACCGACTGGCGCACCGACAGCGAGGGCCGCACCCACATTTCCAGGATCGCCTCGCCGGACTTGAGGGTCTCGGCCTGCAGAGGCGGCAGGCCCCACAGCCGGTAGAGCAGGGGGTCGGCGCCGATGCGCACGGGGCTTGGGTTGCGCCCCACCCGGCGGCCCGCCAGGGGATCGGCGGCCTCGGCCGGCTTCTCGCGCTTGTCGTCCCACCAGGACTTCGGATCCGGGTCCGGCCAGGGCGCGTCCAGGGTCTGGGCGGGGGGCAGGGGCTGTGGGGGCGCGGCCCGGGCCTCGGGCGCCAGCAGAGCGGCCGAAAGCAGAACCAGAGACAGCGCCCGGTCGAAAGCCAACCCCGCCTCCTACATGGCGTCGTGGCCCCTGGTGATGGAAAGCACCCCGGTCCGCGAAAGTTCCACCAGGCCCAGGGGCCGCATCAGGTCCACGAACTTGTCGATCTTCGATGAGGCGCCGGTCAGCTCGAAGACGAAGCTGTCGATGGTGGTGTCCAGCACCTTGGCCCTGAAGATCTCCCCGATGCGCAGGGCCTCGACCCGCTCGGAGCCCGAGCCCTTCACCTTGACCAGGGCCAGCTCCCGCTCCAGGCCGTTGGGGTCGCGGGTGATGTCCTGCACGTGGCGGGTGGCCACCATCTTCTCGAGCTGGGCCTCGATCTGCATCAGCACCTGCGGCGCGCCGCGCGTGACGATGGTCACCCGGCTGGTGTGCGCCCGCCGGTCGGTCTCGGCCACGGTCAGGCTCTCGATATTGTAGCCGCGCGCCGCGAACAGTCCGACCAGGCGATGCAGGACGCCCGGTTCGTTGTCCACCAGGATGGCGAAGGTGGCCGGTTTCTCGGCCTCTTCCGAATGGGCGAGATCGTAGACGGATGCGGGCTGGGCGTCGGACATGGCACTTCTCTTGGGCGCGATGCCGAGGACGTCTCACATGCGCGGGCGAGGGGCAAGTGAGGCGGGGTCCTGCGGAATTTTGACAGTCGCGTGACGATGGCGATGAATCGTCGTCATTAGGCCCGGAACGCCGGTTCGCGGTCGGCCGATGGAGACGGATCCCATGCTCAGGTGGTTTCAGGCGCTCATGCCCAAGGAGGATCGGTTCTTCGACCTCTTCGAGGCCCACGCCAAGACCTTGACGGCCGGCGCCCACGCCCTGCGCCAGGTCCTGGAAGGCGGCGACGAGGTTCCGGTCCACTGCGCCGCCGTCGCCAAGCACGAGGACGACGCCGACCATGTGGCCCGCGAGGTGCTGCTGGCCGTGCGCAGGACCTTCATCACCCCCTTCGACCGCAGCGACATCCGCGACCTGATCAGTTCGATGGATGACGCCATCGACCAGATGCACAAGACCGCCAAGGCCATCACCCTGTTCGATCAGCGCAGTTTCGAGCCCGGCATGGCCGCCTTGGGCGACCTGATCGTCGAGACCTCCGGCCTCACCTCCCGCGCCGTGCCCCTGCTGCGGTCGCTCCGCGCCAACGCCAAGGAGCTGAACAGCCTGACCGAACAGATCGTGCTCCTGGAAGGCCAGTCCGACGCACTGTACGACCAGGGCATGGCCGCCCTGTACCGCGGCCCGGCGCGGACCGACCCCATGGCCTTCATCGTCGGCAGCGAGATCTACGATCATCTGGAAAAGGTGGTCGACCGGTTCGAGGACGTGGCGAACCGGATCAGCGGCGTGCTGATCGAGCACCTTTAGGGCGTTCGCCACATGGACCTCGCCGGCTCCGGTCTCGTTCTGATCCTGCTCATCGCCGTGGCGCTGGCGTTCGACTTCCTGAACGGGCTGCACGACGCCGCCAACTCCATCGCCACCATTGTCTCCACCCGCGTGCTGCCGGCGCGCTACGCGGTGTTCTGGGCGGCCTTCTTCAACTTCATCGCCTTCCTGTTCTTCGGCCTCCACGTGGCGGAGACCGTGGGCAAGGGGATCATCTCGCCCGGCGTCGTCGACGACGCGGTGATCTTCGGGGCCCTGGGCGGCGCCATCACCTGGAACGTGGTCACCTGGCTGGCCGGGATTCCATCTTCCAGCTCGCACGCCCTGATCGGCGGCCTGATCGGCGCCGGGGTCGCCAAGGCCGGGGGCGTCTCGCCGGTGGTCTGGGCCGGCGTGTTCAAGACCGTCGCCGGCATCGTGGTCTCGCCGGCCCTGGGTTTCGGCCTGGCCCTGGTCCTGGTGCTGACCGTCTCGTGGCTGTTCATTCGCGCCACGCCCGCGATGGCCGACAACACGTTCCGAAAGCTGCAGTTCGTGTCCGCCTCGCTCTTCTCCCTGGGCCACGGCGGCAACGACGCCCAGAAGACCATGGGCATCATCACCGTCCTGCTCTACGCCCACGGCAAGCTGAGCGGCGACTTCCACGTGCCCATGTGGGTGGTGCTCACCTGCCAGGCGGCCATGGCGCTCGGCACCCTTTTCGGAGGCTGGCGCATCGTCCACACCATGGGTTCCAAGATCACCCGGCTCTCGCCTCAGCAGGGCTTCTGCGCCGAGACCGGAGGCGCCATCACCCTGTTCATGGCCACCCACATCGGCGTGCCCGTCTCCACCACCCACACCATCACCGGCGCCATCGTCGGCGTCGGCGCCGCGCGCCGGCTCTCGGCCGTGCGCTGGAACCTGGCCACCGGCATCGTCTGGGCCTGGGTGATCACCATGCCGGCGGTGGCGGCGATGGGCGCGGCCTTCTACTTCCTGGCGCGCGGCGTCCAGGCGGTGTTGGGCTGATGGCCAAGAAGCCCGTCAAGCTGCGTCCGGAGCCGGACCGGGAACCCCGCGGCCAGTCCGCGGCCCTGCCCTGGCGTCGCGCGTCCGACGGCCGGGTCGAGGTGCTGCTGATCACCTCGCGCGAGACCCGCCGCTGGGTGATCCCCAAGGGCTGGCCGATCAAGGGACTGACCTCGGCCCAGAGCGCCGCCCGCGAGGCCTTCGAGGAGGCCGGCCTGCTGGGCGAGGCCCGCAAGAAGAAGCTCGGTTTCTTCCACTACGACAAGCGCCTGCGCAGCGGCCGGGTCCAGCCGGTAAGGGTCGCGGTCTACGCCATGGAGGTTTCGCAGGAGGCCCAGGACTGGCCGGAGAAGGGCCAGCGCGACAAGCTCTGGACCAGCACCGCCGAGGCCGCCGCCCAGGTGGACGAGCCGGAGCTCAAGGCGATCATCGCCGCCTTCGCGCCAGCCTAGGCCACCCGCCGCGCCTTCATCGCCAGGGGCTTCTTCAGCATCTCGCCCTTCATCACCCCCACGCCTGCGGTGGGCGAGACCGGCAGGGCCAGGATCTTCTTCACCGTCTCCATCCCGTCGACCACATAGCCGAAGCAGGCGAAGCCCTTGTTGTCGCCGGGCTGGCTGGGATCGGCGTCCAGATAGGCCTGGTCGCCCACGCAGATGAAGAAGTCGGAGGTGGCCGTCCCCGGCGCGCGCCGGCCCATGGAAATGGCCCCGTTCAGGTGCTTCAGGCCGGTCTTGACGGTGCTCTCGTGCGCCACCGGCGGCAGGATCAGCTTGGGATCGTTCTGCAGTCCGCCCTGCACCACGCCGTACTCATAGTCCGTGGCGTTCGGCGGCCGTGAGCAGCGGTAGAAGGTCGCCTTGTCATACCGTTTCTGATCGACATAGCGCAGGAAGTTGGCGGTGGTCAGCGGCGCCTTCCTGGCCTCCAGGTCGAGAGTGATGTGTCCGAGCTGGGTGTCGATCCTGACCCGGACCGTGCCGGGCCGGGGCGGGGGCGGTGAGAGCGGCGCGGCCACGGGCGCCGGGGCGGCAGGTGTGGCTGGAGCCGGAGCTGGAGCCGGAGCCGCGGTCTGAGCGGGAGCCGAGGTCTGGGCCGGAGTCTGGGCCAGGGCGGGGGCGGCGGCCAGGGCGGCCGCGCCGGCCAGGAAATTGCGGCGTTGCATGGGCGGGTCTCCGGGCGGTGAACAGGGCGGACCCGGACCTTACAGGCGCGGGCTTGCGGTGCAACGCCGGCTAGACCACGGTTCCGAACAGGGCCCCGATCCCGGCGGTGATCGCCATGGCGAACGCCCCCCAGAAGGTCACCCGCGCCGTCGCGCGCCACACATTGGCCCCGCCGGCCTTCGCGCCGACCGCGCCCAGCAGGGCGAGGAACCCGATGGATGCGGCCGACACCGCCGGAACCAGCAAGGCGACCGGCGACACCACCACCATCAGCAGCGGCAGGGCCGCGCCCACGGCGAAGGTCGCCGCGGAGGTCAGGGCGGCCTGCACCGGCCGCGCGGTGGTGACGTGGGAGATGCCCAGCTCGTCGCGGGCGTGGGCGGTCAGCGCGTCCTTGGAGGTCAGCTGAACGGCGACCTGGCGCGCCAAGCCCGGTTCCAGGCCCCGCTTCACATAGATGCCGGTCAGTTCGTCCAGTTCGGCCTCGGGGTCGGTCGCCAGCTCCCCGCGCTCGCGATCGAGGTCGGCCTTCTCGGTGTCCGCCTGCGAACTGACCGAGACATATTCCCCCGCCGCCATCGACATGGCCCCGGCGACGAGGCCTGCGGTTCCGGCGACCAGAATCTCCTGCTGGCCGGTGGAGGCCGCCGCCACGCCGACGATCAGGCTGGCCGTCGAGACGATCCCGTCATTGGCCCCCAGCACGGCGGCGCGAAGCCAGCCGATACGCTCCACCAGATGGCTCTCGCGGTGAAGTGCTCGCATGGCGATCTCCCGAAGCTTCACGACAAGGCGTACCGCGCATGAAGTCCGAGCGCCAGGGGCCGGCGGCGCCCGATTTCCTGGGCCCTGGTCTTTTGCAGGTCCTGTCGGCGGCGGGCATAGTCGTTCGTCCTAGGTCCGACAATGGGAGCCCCGGCCATGCTCTACGCCATCCTCTGCTACAACGACGAAGCCGCCGTGTTCGACTGGCCCAAGCAGGAGGAGGACGCGGTCATGGCGCGTCTGGAGGCCGTCCAGGCTCCGCTGCGCGAGGCCGGCCGGCTGGGTCCGGTCGCCCGGCTCCTGCCCACCACCTCAGCGACCACGTTGCGTAAGAACGGGACTGAGCCGCTGGTGATCGACGGCCCCTTCGCCGAGACCAAGGAGCAGTTGCTGGGCTTCTACGTGATCGACTGCGCCGATCTTGACGCGGCCCTGGCCGTGGCCCGCGACCTGGCCAAGGCCAATCCGGGCGCCGGCGCCTATGAGATCCGCCCCATGCTCCTCCTGCGGGAAGGCGCCCTCCCGGCATGACCGACCCGGCCTGGATCGACGCGGCGCTGACCTCCGCCCGGCCCCAGGCGGTAGGAGCCCTGCTGCGCTATTTCCGCGACCTGGACACGGCGGAGGAGGCCTTCCAGGACGCGTGCCTGCGCGCGCTGGGGAACTGGCCCAAGAACGGCCCGCCGCGCGACCCGGCCGCCTGGCTGATCATGGTCGGCCGCAACGCCGCCCTGGACGGGGTGCGCAAGCGCGCACGCCAGACCGAGCTGCCGGA
>DASUIJ010000434.1:0-8438 GCA_036279815.1 Phenylobacterium sp.
GAGGTACATGCGCAGGGCCGCGCGGGACTGCCGCGCCATGGCCTGGCGCATGGTGGCCTGGGTGACGTTGGGATTGCCGTCGCGGTCGCCGCCCACCCAGGACCCCACGCGCAGGAAGGAGGGCAGCCGCTCCGGTTCGCCCAGCACCTCCAGCCAGTGGGCGTAGAGCCGCGGCAGGGCCGGCAGGAAGCTGCGCTCGAAATAGGAGACGGCGTTGTCGATCTCGTCGCCGACGCCGAGCTTGACGTCGCGCAGCAGCCGGGTGCGCCAGAAGATCGCCACCTCGCGGGTGATCTCGCGCTCCAGGCGGGCGCGGTCCCGGTCGGTCTCGGCCTGGTCATAGGCGTCCAGGTCGTCGGCGATGGCGCTCTGCCGGTCGAGGATGCTCTTGCGCCGGACCTCGCTGGGGTGGGCGGTGATGACCGGGGCCACCAGCGCGCCCTCCAGCAGGGACATCACCTCGCCATGGCCCACGCCCTGCGCCTCGAGCGCGCGCAAGGCGCCGGCCAGGGTGTCGGGCCGCGCATCGCCTTCACGGCCCCGGCGGCGCTGGATCTGGTCCTCGGCGATGTTGGTGATCTGCAGGAAGCAGGCGAAGGAGTGGGCGAAGCGGACGGCGTCCGGCAGGCTCAGGCTCTCCAGGCGCTGGGCCATCAGGCGGGCCGCGGCCTCCGTGCCCTCCCGGTGGAAGCCGACCGAGGCCCGGCGAATGTCCTCGATCTGGCCGAACACCGCCGCGCCGTCCTCGGACCGGATCACGTCGCCCAGGACCCGGCCCAGGAAGCGGACTTTCTCGCGCAGCGTATCCGGCGGCTGGGGCATGGCTGGACCCTCCCGCGGCCAGTCTAGACCTCCGCGGATCCCCCGTCGCAGGGAACCACCGCGCCGGTCGTATAGGCGCTCGCCCGCGACGACAGGAAGATGGCGACGCCGGCGATGTCCTCCGGCGTGCCGATGCGGCCGCGGGGATTGCTCCGGGCGATGGCGTCGCCGGCCCGGGCCAGGGTTGCGGCCATCATGTGGCTCTGGAAGGGCCCAGGCGCGATGGCGTTGACCAGGATGTGCTCGGGCGCCAGCCGCTTGGCCAGGTGGCGGGTCAGCATGATGCAGCCGGCCTTGGAGGTGGAGTAGGCGTAGGTCTCCAGCGCCGGGGGCTCGATGCCGTTGACCGAGGCGATGTTGATCACGCGCGAGGGGTTTTCGTGGGTGGCGGCGGCGCGCAGCTGCGGCAGCAGCTTCTGGGTGAGGAAGAAGATCGACTTCACATTGAGGTCGACGGTCTTGTCCCAACCGTCCTCCGGATATTCGTCGATGGGCGCGCCCCAGGTGGCGCCGGCGTTGTTGACCAGGACGTCCAGCCTGGGCTCCCGCTCGGCGATCGCGGCCGCCAGTCCGGTGATCCCGGCCATGCCGCCCAGATCGAAGGGCAGCGAGATGCAGGTTCCGTGGGCCGACAGCTCCTCGGCCAGGGCGTCGCAGACATTGGCCTTGCGCGAGGAGATGTAGACCTTCGCGCCGTTCTCGACGAAGCCGCGGGCGATCATTTCGCCGATGCCGCGGCTGCCGCCGGTGACCAGGACGACTTTGCCTTCGACGTTGAACAGGTTCTTCACGGGGGCTCCGGGGCTCTGAATGGGTTGGGCGCGGCCATTCTAGCGTCACCGCAGGCCGACGCGCATAGCCCCTCCGCCTCCCCTAGCCGCAGGCCGCCGCGCCGGGAGCCCATCCGGCGTCGAAGGCCCCCTTGATGCGCCGGCCGTCCGGGGTCCGCAGGTCGTAGGCGCCGGCGGCGGCGTGGCCAGGCTGAACCCGGCGCAGGGTGACCGCTCCGGTGAGCCAGACCGACGGGCGCCCGGGCTCGCTGAGCTCGCCGCGCGCCAGGTCGCGGGTGGGACGCCGCAGATCGCGGCGCAGCGGCGAAAGCGTCAGGGCCCTCGCGCCTTCGAAGGCGCGAGGGATGCCGGCGATCTCGATGACGATTTCGGCGCGGGACGCCCGGGAGGTCAGCCGGATGGTCAGGGCCGGCAGGTCCTCCTGGGTGCAGCCCGCCGCCGCGACCGCCTGCGGGAAGTCCAGCGCCGAGGGCGGGCCTCCCCCCGCGCAGGCCGGGCCGGCCAGGAGGCTCAGCCCGACCGCGACGGCGGCGCGCAGGTCAGCGCGGCGGCCGCGCCGGCGTGCGGCGCTGGACTTCGTCGATGACGCCATCCTGGTTCCGGTCTCCTGCCTTGCCCGTGGCGATGTCGATATAGTCGTCGACCTTGTTCCTGTTGAGATCGGGATGGCGGCCGGCGATCTGATAGAAGATCTGAGTGCTCACCGGCCCCACGACATAGGCCTTCCTCCCCGCATCCCAGTGCTTGGCCGCCGGGTCGGTGACGGTGGCCGTGACCAGCATGGTGGTCGAGGGAAACAGGCTGACGTTCAGGCCGGTGCGGCAGCCGCGGGTGTCGGGCCCGGCGCTGCGGTCGCCGCGGTCGGCGCAGGCGCGCTCGTCCACCTTCTCGACCACCTGGCGCCGGTCGGACAGCTTCGCCACCGGTATGCGCAGGTCGGTCCTGGGCTTCAGCGACGCCTGGCGCAGGGGGACGCGGGTCTCCGCCCAGGGCCGCATGGGTTCGCCGAAGATGTCGACCGGCTTTCGGTCGCCGGGCAGCATGGCGTCGATGGACAGCATCCGCGGGAACAGCTGCACCCGCACGTCGGAGATCCGCAGGACCGCCGCCTGCATGTTGATCGCATTGATGGCGAAGGTCCCGTCGGACGCGTCCAGCGCCCCGCTGTCGAACCCGATCAGCCGCGGATGCAGGCCCAGCACGGTCCCCCCGGCGTCCAGCAGGTCGACATTGGTGATGATGATCGGGTCGGGGGTGTTGTAGTTGACGCCGGTGAAGCCCGTGCCGACGTGGAAGCTGGCCCCGCCGGCCACCTGGCCGGCCGCGCCGCCGCTCCAGGCCTGGCCCGTCGCCCAGGTCACCTGGTAGCGGTGATAGCTGACCCCCTTGTAGGTCTGGGTTCCCAGCGAGGCGCTGACCGTCGGCGCGCTCCAGGGCGACAGGTTCCCGGTGTAGGGACCGGCGACGCTGAGCGAGGGCTGGGTGCTGAGGAAGGTCATTCTCAGCCGGGTGGCGGTCTGGGCGTTGGGATTGACGAAATCCCAGTTCCACATGGTCTGGACCGACAGGCCCACATTGGACGCCAGGATCGAATACTCGTTGTCGCTGAAGTGGCGGCGGTAGCCCGCGCGCTGCTCGTCGGTGAAGTGGGAGCCCGAGGCCATCACGTGGTGGGTCTGCACATCCTCGCCGGGCGCCAGCACCAGGCCGGAGGCATGGGACAGGCCGTAGTTGTGGCCCGCCTCGTGGGCCGCCGTCCCGCCGATGGAACGCGCCCAGCGCTCCAGGGTGGAGTTGGCGCCGTTCAGCGCGCCCCCGGCCCCGCCGGCGGTGTCCTGATAGGTGCCGGCCCAGACGCGGGCGAAGTCGACGACCGTGGGGTCGCCGGTGTCGACGTTCTGGGCCAGGCCCCAGGTCCAGCTGGTGGGGCTCCACTGGCTGTCGGTGCCGATCGCCACGGTGTTGCGCCGGGCGAAGGTGGCGGGCGGCGCGGTGGTGGTGGAGATCACCTCTACATTGAACTCGCAGTAGTCGTCGGTGACCACGTCGAACACCCCGCCGCGCAGGGCGGCGGCCGTGCCGCTGTAGCTTCCCAGCTCGGTGACGTCGAACCGGTGGGCCGGCGAGGTGATCAGGCCGTCGACGCCGAACTCCGGATAGGTCGCGTCGTCGGCGGCCAGGAAATAAAGGTAGAGTTTGTTGGGCTTGGCGGACGAGGCCGCGCCGTAGCCCAGATGGGTGCAGGTCGGGGTCGCCTGGGCGGCGCCGGCGACGAGCGCCAGGACGGACCCCGCCAGGAAGAGCGTACGCGCATGGATCATGTCGTGCCTCTCGATGTGTGATTTCAACTCGAAAGCAACAAAAGCGAGTTTTCGTCGGGATCGGGATGCGAACTGTCGGTTTTATACAGTAAGCTTGACAATAAGAAGCCGGCGACGTTCAACTCAACCTGAATATGCGCCGAAGAAAAAAGCACGCAATATTAATATCGGTTAGGTACGAATACACGTATCCATCGGAATTCGGGGCGCAAAGCTTCACCGTTCCTGATGACGCGGGCGTCAGGAATCCGGATCCGGATGTCGGCGGGTCTGCGAAGCTGCCGGACCCAGAACGAAAAACGCCGCGGTTTCCCGCGGCGTCTTGCAGTCCGTCGAACCGCGCCCTCGGGCGCCGGCCGCTTACTTGCGCGTGAAGGCGCCGAACTTGGCGTTGAAGCGCGAGACGCGACCGCCACGGTCCAGCAGCTGCTGGTTGCCGCCGGTCCAGGCCGGGTGGGTCTTGGGATCGATGTCGAGGTTCAGGGTCGCGCCCGCTTTCCCGTAGGTGGAGCGCGTCTGATAGCTCGTGCCGTCCGTCATCACCACGGTGATGAAGTGGTAGTCGGGATGGGTGTCTTGTTTCATCTCGGAGGCATCCGACGTAAAGGAGCGGCAGCAAATTGTACGTCCCGCCGGGGGCGGGTGCGAACGGAGCGCCGCCTATACAGCAAAGGGCGGCTCGAGAGCAAGGGCGTGAGTTTAATGAGCGATTCCGCGGCCGCGCCGCACGTCGAAGGCCGGCCGACCCCCGGCGCGGCTCTCGCCCAGGAGATCTCGGAAAACGCCGGGCGCCGCAGCCGCAGCCGCAACGTCCGCGCGCTGGGTCACCTGCTGCCGTTCGTCGGGGCCCACAGGCTCGACGCCATAGCCGCCGGCGTCTTCCTGACCACGGCCGCGGCGGCGAGCCTCGGCCTCACCGGCGCCGTGCGCCTGCTGGTGGATCACCTGACGGGCGCGGCGGGCGCCCGCGCGACCCCCCAGGCGATCGCACCCTGGTTCTGGCTGCTGGCGGGCGTGGCCGTCGCCCTGGCCCTGTCCTCGGCCCTGCGCTACTTCTTCGTGACCAAGCTCGGCGAGCGGATCGTCGCCGACCTGCGCAAGGCGACCTACGCCCACATCCTGACCCTCGACCCGGCCTTCTTCCTGGCCACCAAGACCGGCGAGGTGCTGTCCAGGCTCACCACCGACATCCAGATCGTCGAGAACCTGCTTTCGACCTCGATCTCCGTCGCTCTGCGCAACGCCCTGATGCTGATCGGCGGCCTCGGCTACATGGTGGTGGTCAGCCCGCACCTGACCGGGCTGGTGCTGCTGGTGTTCCCGGTGGTGCTGGCGCCGCTCTTCCTGTTCGGCCGGCAGGTGCGCAAGCTGACGGCGTCCACCCAGGACCAGTTCGCCCAGGCCATCGGCCACGCCGGCGAGACCCTGGACGCCCTGGAGACGGTCCAGGCCTTCGGTCGCGAAGCCGCGGGCGCCGCGCGGTTCGGTAACGCGGTGGAATCCTCATTCCGCACTTCGCTGCGCCGCATGACCGCCCGCGCGACCATGACGGCGGCGGTGATCGCCCTGGTGTTCGGCGGGGTGGTCTGGATCTTCTGGCTGGGGGTCAACGCCGCGCTGACCCACGACCTGACCTGGGGCACCCTGTTCCAGTTCGCCCTGCTGGCGGTGATGACCGCCGGGTCGGTGGGGGCGCTGGGCGAGACCTGGGGCGACGTCCAGAAGGCCGCCGGCGCCATGGAGCGCGTCTCCGAACTGCTGGCCGCCCGCCCCGGCATCGCCGCCCCGCCCGAGCCGAAGCGCCTGCCGGCCTCCGCATCGGGCGAGATCGAGTTCTCGAACGTGACCTTCGCCTATCCCGGCAGGCCGGACCTGCCGGCCCTGACCGGTTTCAATCTGCGGGTCGCGCCCGGCGAGCGGGTCGCCCTGGTCGGGCCCTCGGGCGCCGGCAAGAGCACGGTCTTCCGCCTGCTGCTGCGGTTCTACGACCCCGACCAGGGCGTGATCCGCGTCGACGGCGTCGACCTTACCGAGGCCGACCCGGCCGACGTCCGCGCCCGCATGGCCCTGGTGGCGCAGGACAGCCCGCTGTTCTCCGGCTCGGCCGCCGAAAACATCCGGTTCGGCCGCGAAGACGCCGACCTGGGCGCCGTGCGCGCCGCAGCCCGCGCGGCCCAGGCCGAAACCTTTCTCGACGCCCTGCCCGAAGGCTTCGACACGCCGCTGGGCGAACGCGCCCGCAGCCTTTCCGGCGGCCAGCGCCAGCGTCTGGCCATAGCCCGCGCCCTGGTGCGACAGTCGCCGATCCTGCTGCTCGACGAGGCCACCAGCGCCCTGGACGCCGAGAACGAGCGCCTGGTCCAGAAGGCGCTGGACGAGGCCATGATCGGCCACACCACCCTGGTCATCGCCCACCGGCTGGCGACCGTGCTCAAGGCCGACCGCATCGTGGTGATGGATGGCGGCCGGGTGGTCGAGCAGGGCTCCCACGCCGAACTCTCCGCGCGCGGCGGTCTCTATTCGCGCCTCGCGGCCCTGCAGTTCGGAATCGCCGCCGCCTAGAGCGCGTCGCGCACCTTCGCCGCCAGGCCCGGGAAGTCGCTGAACAGGCCGTCGATCCCGGTGGCGAACAGCGCGCGGTAGACGGCGTCCACGTCGCCATGGGCGGCGGGATCGGTTCCGGTCCGCAGCCGGGCGGGGAGGAACCGGTTCTCGGCGCGCACCGTCCAGGGATGCACTGCGATCCCCGCGGCGTGGGCGTCCGCCACCAGCGGGGTCGCCGCGCCCAGTCCGCCATCGACGATGGGGACCACCAGCGGCCATTCCGGCCCGACGCCGTCGGCATAGGCGGCGATCTGCCTCAGGCCTTCGGCGCTCACCATGTCGCGGTAGCGAACCCCCTGGCGATCGGCCGGCCCGCCCTCGGCCGAGACCAGCTGGACCAGCCGGGCCCGGGTCAGGGCGCGGATGGTCCTGAGCGGCTGGACCTCGAAGCACTGCACGAACACCGGAGCCTCGGCGGAATCCAGGCCAAGCGTCTTCAGCGCCGCCGCCAGCCGCGGCTCGAACGGCATGCCAAGGGCCGCGAAATGGCCCGGATGCTTCATCTCGGGATAGACGCCGATGGTCCGCCCCACCCGCAGGGACTCCGAGCGGGCCAGGGCGACGACCTCGTCGAAGGTGGCGACGGCGTCGGTCCCGTCGAACCCGGCGCTCTCCGGCCGCAGTTTCGGCAGGCGCTCGCGGGCGCGCAGGGTCTTGATCTCCGCCAGAGTGAAGTCCTCGGTGAACCAGCCCTCGACCGTCTCGCCGTCGATGATCTTCGTCGTCCTGCGGTCGGCGAACTCCGGATGGGCGGCCACGTCGGTGGTTCCGCCGATCTCGTTCTCGTGGCGGACGACCATGGCCCCGTCCCGGGTCAGGCAAAGGTCGGGCTCGATGAAGTCGGCGCCCTGGTCCACGGCCAGCCGATAGGCGGTCGGAGTGTGCTCGGGCCGCAGTCCGCTGGCGCCGCGATGGGCGATGACGATGGGGCGCTTGGGCTTGGCGGGCATGGTCTTGGCCCCGGCGGGACGGCTGAGGAGGGCGGGGGCCGCCAGGAGGACGGCGGTCAGGGCGCGGCGGTCGAGGGTCATGGACCTGTACTAGCGCGCGGCCGTGACAGTCTCGTCAAGCGTCAGGCGGCGGCCTTCAGGCGGTCCAGCATCAGGGGGTGGAGTTCGAGATTGGCCGCGCAGACCGAGCCCTGGCCCAGCACGTCGTCGTCGCCCTCGGCGGTGGTGACCTTGCCGCCGGCCTCGGTGACCAGGAGCACCCCCGCGGCCACGTCCCAGGGGCTGAGGTCACGCTCCCAGAAGCCGTCGAAACGGCCCGCCGCCACGAAGGCGAGGTCGAGGGCCGCGGCGCCGAAGCGGCGCACGCCCGCCACACGCTGGCTGATCTGGTGCAGTTCCTTCAGGAACCGCGCGTGCTGGCCGTGGCCCAGGAACGGAATGCCGGTGGCCAGCACCGCCTCGTCCAGACGCTGGCGGGCGGCCACCCGCAGGCGCTTGTCGTTGACGAAGCAGCCCTTGCCCTTCTCGGCCCAGAACAGCTCGTTGGTGATCGGGTTGTAGGTCACCGCGGCGACCACCGCGCCCTCGCGCTGCAGGGCGATGTTGATCGCGAAGTGCGGGATGGCGTGCAGGAAGTTGGTGGTGCCGTCCAGCGGATCGACGATCCAGGTGTGGGTCTTGTCGGTGCCCTCGATCATGCCCCGCTCTTCGCCCAGGAAGCCGTAGCCGGGGCGGGCCTTCTGCAGGGCCTCGAAGATGGCCTGCTCGGCCTTGAGGTCGGCGGCGGACACGAAGTCGGCGGCGCCCTTCTTGGAGACCTGCAGTTCGGCGAGTTCGCCAAAGTCGCGGTTCAGCCCACGCGCGGCCTTGCGGGCGGCGTCGGACATGACTTTCAGGAGGGCGGATTGGGTCGACATGAGGGCGCGGAACCTAGTGGCGCCCAAGCCTTA
>DASUIJ010000435.1:0-2404 GCA_036279815.1 Phenylobacterium sp.
CAACATCAAGCGCGTGGGCGGCTACGCCGCCTGACCTTCGAGCGGCTTGCCCCCGGTTCGGACAGTTCATCAGGGGCGACCGTGAGTCGATCGAAGGCGTTTGGCGTCCTGGCCGGGCTGGGCCTGTCCCTGGCGGCCGGCGGGTCCGCGCGCGCCGAAATGGTCGCCGATAGCGGCAAGCTGCTGCTGACCGGCGGGGTCACCAACGTCGAGGGCGTCGGCGGCGGCGGACTGGCCAACTGGGCCGTCATCACCGGCTATGAGACCCGCGACGCCATCGGGGCCAACGTCCACGCCACCTATGTGAACCTGCCGGACTTCGAGCTGCGCACCTTTGGGGCGGGCGTCGGCCTCTACGACCGGGTCGAGCTGTCCTATGCCCGCCAGGCGTTCGACACCGGGGCGGCGGGCGCCAGGCTGGGCCTGGGATCGGGCTTCACCTTCCACCAGGACATCCTCGGCGTGAAGGTCAGGGTCCTGGGCGACGCCGTCTACGATCAGGACCGATGGCGGCCGCAGGTCGCGGTGGGCGCGCAGTTCAAATCCAACGACCGCGGGGCGATCGTCAGAGCCGTCGGCGGCAAGAAGGATTCCGGCGTCGACTACTATGTGGCCGCGACCAAGGTGCTCCTGAACCGCAGCCTGGTCCTGAACGGGACGGTCCGCGTGACCAAGGCCAACCAGTTCGGGCTGCTGGGCTTCGGCGGCGACCGGAACGACGACTATCAGCCCCAGTTCGAGGGCACGGCGTCCTACCTGTTCAGCAAGCGCCTCCTCGGCGGGGTGGAATATCGCGGCAAGCCGGACAACCTGGGTTTCGCCAGGGAGCGGGACGCCTTCGACGCCTTCGTGGCCTACGCGGTCAACAAGAACCTTTCGGTGACGGCGGCCTATGTCGACCTGGGCGACATCGCGACCTTCAAGGACCAGCGCGGGCTCTACCTGTCAATCCAGGCCGGCTTCTAGGCCGCCCAGAATCCTGGCCGGGGCGCGGAGTTGCGATTCCGGTCGCGAAGGCGCATAGGTCGGCCTCGTCTTCGGAGACCGACCGGCTTCAATTCAGACATCAGACGTTCAGAGGCTAGGCCGCTATGCGTGCCGCCTCACACCGCGCCCCAAACCAATCTGCTTGGCGAAGTCGGACCTGCGGGCCGCATAGGCGGGCGCCACCATCGGATATTCCGCCGGCAGACCCCAGCGCCGGCGATATTCCTCCGGGCTCAGGTCGAATCGCGACCGCAGATACCGCTTCAGCATCTTCAGGCGCTTTCCGTCCTCCAGGCAGACGATGAACTCGTGCTGGATGGACTTGCTGATCGGGACAGCCGGCTTGGGCTTGTCCTCGACCGCGGGCGCAGGCTCGCCGCCAAGGCTCTGCAGCGCCTCATGGACCGACAGGATGATGCCGGCGACCGCGTCGGCAGGAACCCGGTTCCGGCTCACATAGGCGGTGACGATATCCACCCCAAGGCGCATCAACTCACCACCCGAAGTCTCTTCGGCTCCGGCCTCAATACTCATGCTTCGCCCCTTGTGCGCACAACGAACCAACCCGACAGGGGCCGCGAAACCGCGCGTGCACCTCCGGTCAGGGCGAAACGCCGTTTGTCGAAGATTGTTCCCACCAACCGGTTCGGCCATTGGTTCCCCTGGGGGATGGCGCTAAAGAGCCGCCCAGGCCGAGCCCCGAATCCTGAAAGGCCCCTCCCATGACCAGCCAGCCGCAAGCCGCCAACGCCATCGACTCCTTCTTCACCGCGGGTGTCGCCGACACCGACCGCGACATCTTCGACGTGCTCAAGCGCGAACTGACGCGCCAGCAGGACCAGATCGAACTGATCGCGTCCGAGAACATCGTCTCCCGCGCGGTGCTCGAGGCGCAGGGCTCGGTCCTGACCAACAAGTATGCCGAGGGCTATCCGGGCAAACGCTATTACGGCGGCTGCGAGGTGGTGGACGTCGCCGAGGAGATCGCCATCGAGCGGGCCAAGCGGCTGTTCGGCTGCGAGTACGCCAATGTGCAGCCGCATTCGGGCAGCCAGGCGAACCAGGCGGTGTTCATGGCCACCATGAAGCCCGGCGACACCTTCATGGGCATGGACCTGGCCGCCGGCGGGCATCTGACCCACGGCAAGAACGTCAACCAGTCGGGCAAGTGGTTCCGGCCGGTGGCCTATGCGGTGCGCGCCCAGGACCATCTGATCGACTACGACCAGGCCGCCGAGGTGGCGGAGGCCGAAAAGCCCAAGGTGATCATCGCCGGCGGCTCGGCCTATTCGCGCCACATCGACTTCGGCCGCTTCCGCGAGATCGCCGACAGCGTCGGCGCCCTGCTGATGGTCGACATCGCCCACTATGCGGGCCTGGTGGCCGGCGGGGCCTATCCGAACCCGTTCCCCCACGC
>DASUIJ010000436.1:0-4174 GCA_036279815.1 Phenylobacterium sp.
CCTGGGCGCCAACGGCCTGGGCTGGGAGGGCGACGGGTTCAAGGAGCCGGAACTGGCCGCGGTCCGCACCTGGCTCCGGTCGAAGGGCAATTCCATCGAGGGCGGCACCTCTGAGATCAATCTCAACGTGGTGTCGAAGCGGGTGCTGGGCCTGCCGGACCCAAAATAGGCGACTCCCAGCGGGTTTCATTTTGTGCTATTTTGCAGCTAAGTTTATGATTTCTAGGGAGAATTTTTATGGCTGATTTCGGAGGCGCCGAGCTCGACGCTTTCCGCGCCGAAGCGCGGGAGTGGCTCGACGCGAATTTCCCCAAGTCCCTGGCGAAGGACCAGGACGGCCAGCAGGCCGCGCTGATGGGCGCCGTCGAGCTGTCGGCCGACCAGGCGCTCTGGAAGGAGCGCATGGGCGCCAAGGGTTGGGGCGTCCCGACCTGGCCCAAGCAGTATGGCGGCGGCGGACTGTCGGCGGCGGAAGCCCGGGTCCTGGGCCAGGAGATGGGCAAGATCGGCGCGGTCAACCCGATCGGCGGCATGGGGGTGGGCATGTTCGGCCCGACCCTGCTGGAATACGGCACCGAAGAGCAGAAGCAGAAGTACATCCCCGACATCGTGACCGGTAAGGTCCGCTGGTGTCAGGGCTTCAGCGAACCGGGCGCCGGATCGGACCTGGCCTCGCTGCAGACCAAGGCGGAGGACAAGGGCGACCACTTCCTCGTCAACGGCAGCAAGATCTGGACGAGCGGCGCCCAGTACGCCGACATGATCTTCTGCCTGGTCCGCACCGACCAGACCAAGAAGCACGAAGGCATTTCCTTCGTCGTCTTCTCGATGCACCAGCCGGGCGTCGAGATCCGCCCGATCAAGCTGATCGCCGGCTCGTCGCCCTTCTGCGAGACCTTCATCACCGACGTGAAGGTGCCGAAGGAAAACCTGATCGGCCCGCTGAACGGCGGCTGGAGCGTGGCCAAGCGCCTGCTGCAGCACGAGCGTTCGGGCATGAACGGCAGCCGCGGCATCGGCGCGGGCGGGGCCCCGGTCCCCCTGGGCGTGGTGGCGAAGAAGTATGTGGGCGAGGACTCCCAGGGCCGGCTTGCCGACCCGGACCTTCGCACCCGCATCATCATGAACGAGATGGACACCAAGGCCCTGCAGCAGACGGTTCGCCGCGCGGCCCTGGAGGCCAAGGGCAATTCCGGCCCGTCGGCCGCCACCTCGATCATGAAGAACGCCAACATGAAGGCCGCCCAGGACCGGGCGGAACTGACGCTGGAGTTCATGGGCCATCAGGGCCTGGGCTGGGAAGGCGCCGACTTCACGGCCGAAGAGCTGGCGGCCGTGCGCGGCTGGCTCTCCGGCAAGGCCGGCTCGATCTTCGGGGGCTCCAACGAGGTGCAGAACAACATCATCTCGAAGCGGATCCTCGGCCTGCCCGACCTCACCCAATCCCACTAATTACAACGTGTTGATTTTCTAGGAGATATTAATGGCTGACTTTGGAGGCGGTGATCTGGACGCCCTGCGCAACGAGGCGCGGTCCTGGATCGAAGCCAATTTCCCGGCCGAGCTGAAAGGCCGCCCCAACCCGATGATGCGGGAGGAGCGTTCCAAGCCCAGCGAGGCGCAGGAGAAGTGGCGCAAGGCCATGGGCGAAAAGGGTTGGGGCGTCCCGACCTGGCCCAAGCAATATGGCGGCGGCGGCCTGTCGGCGGCCGAGGCCCGGGTGGTGCAGCAGGAGCTGGGCCGCGCCGGGGCCTACAACCCCATCGGCGGCATGGGCGTGATGATGTTCGGCCCGACCCTGCTGGAATACGGCACGGAAGAGCAGAAGCAGGAGCACATCCCGCCGATCGTCCGCGGCGACCTGCAGTGGTGCCAGGGCTTCTCCGAGCCCGGCGCCGGCTCCGACCTGGCGAGCCTTCAGTGCAAGGCCGAGGACAAGGGCGACCACTTCGTCATCAACGGCCAGAAGATCTGGACCAGCGGCGCGCAATACGCCGACTGGTGCTTCTGCCTGGTCCGCACGGATACGTCGAAGAAGCACGAGGGCATTTCCTTCGTGCTGTTCACGATGCACCAGCCGGGCGTCGAGGTCCGTCCGATCCCCCTGATCGCCGGCAATTCTCCTTTCTGCGAGACGTTCTTCACCGACGCCATCGCGGCCAAGAAGAACCTGGTGGGTCCGCTGAACGGCGGCTGGACGATCGCCAAGCGCCTGCTGCAGCATGAACGCTCCGGCCTGTCCGGCGCGGGCGGCGGCGGCGGGTTCGGCATGGCGGCCAAGCCGCTGCCGAAGCTGGCCAAGGACTATGTGGGCGTGGACGAGCAGGGCCGCCTGGCCGACAGCGACCTGCGCACCCGCATCATCATGAACGAGATCGACGGCCGCGCCTTCCAGCAGACGGCGGTGCGGGCGATGATGGAGGCCAAGGGCAATTCCGGCCCGAGCGCCGCCACCTCGATCATGAAGAACGCCGGCACCCGCTGGATGCAGGACAAGGCGGAACTGACGCTGGAGATCATGGGCCATCAGGGCCTGGGCTGGGAGGGTGACACCTTCACCGCCGAAGAGCTGGGCGCGGTCCGCGGCTGGCTCGGCGGCAAGGCCACCACGATCTACGGCGGCAGCCAGGAGGTGCAGAACAACATCATCTCCAAGCGCATCCTCGGCCTGCCCGACCTGACGCAGAACAACTGATCCCGACCCGGCGGTCCCCCACCTCATCCCGGCCGCAGCCACTGCGTGGAGCGCCGGGACGGGGCGGAAGGGGGCGCCACTCCCAAAACCCGATTTAAGAATTGAACTAAGGAAACATCGAAATGGCCGTTCTGAACGAAGAACAGAGCATGCTCCGCGACGCCGCGAAGAGCTGGACCCAGGAAAAAAGCCCGGTCACCGCTTTCCGCAAGGTGCGCGATAGCGGCGTGGACATCGGTTACGACGTCAACGCCTGGAACGAGATGGCCGAGATGGGCTGGGCCGGGGTGATCATCCCCGAGGAATACGGCGGCTCCGACTTCGGCTACCTGTCGCTGGGCCTGATCCTGGAAGAGCTGGGCCGCACCCTCACCGCCTCCCCGCTGCTGGCCTCGGCCATGGGCGCGGCCTCGGCCCTGGTGCTGGGCGGCTCCGACGCCCAGAAGTCGCTGTGGCTGCCGAAGATCGCCGAAGGGACCGCCGTCGGCGCCCTGGCGGTGGACGAAGGCGCCCACCATGCCCCGGAAAAGGTCGCCCTGGCGGCCACGAAGTCCGGCGCGGGCTACAAGCTGAACGGGACCAAGACCTTCGTGCTCGAAGGCCTGGCCGCCAGCGTGCTGATCGTCTCGGCCCGCACCAGCGGCAAGCCGGGCGACAAGGACGGGATCACCCTGTTCGTGGTGCCCGCCGACGCCAAGGGGGTCACCCGCAAGCGTCTGGCCCTGGCCGACAGCCGCGGCGCCGCCAACATCACCTTCTCCGACGTCGAAGTGGGCGCTGACGCGGTGCTGGGCGAGGAAGGCAAGGGCTGGGACATCCTGGAAAAGACCCTCGACCGGGTCCGCGCCGGGGTCTGCGCCGAAATGCTGGGCGCCGCCGTCCAGGCCTTCGAGACCACCCTCGACTACCTCAAGGTCCGCGTGCAGTTCGGCCAGGTCATCGGTTCCTTCCAGGCCCTGCAGCACCGCGCGGCCAAGATGTTCACCGACCTGGAACTGGCTCGCTCGGCGGTGGAAGCCGCCCTGCAGGCCATCGACGCCGGCAGCCCGGACGTGCCGGAGCTGGTCAGCCTCGCCAAGGCCAAGATGGGCGACACCTTCCACGTGGTGTCGAACGAAATGGTCCAGATGCACGGCGGCATCGGCATGACCGACGCCCACGACGCGGGCTTCTACCTCAAGCGCGCCCGCGCCTGCGAAGCCGCCTTCGGCTCGCAGAGCTACCATCGCGACCGCTACGCCCGCATCCAGGGCTACTGAGACGCTAGCGCTTCGACCCCCGGCTCGCCGGAGGTCGGGATTGCTGAGTTACGGCCGGAGACGGCCTGAGGAATTGGAGAGCCCCGTCGGTGTGAGCCGGCGGGGTTTTTCTGCGAGCGCGGCCCGCTCAACGCTACTTTGAGGTCTGATTGAGAGCAGAGCCGTACTGGCAAATGAATCGAATAGTATCCGATCCATATTTATCACGCAGATCATCGAC
>DASUIJ010000437.1:0-8134 GCA_036279815.1 Phenylobacterium sp.
TGGGCCCGACGATCGCCACCCGGTCGCCGCGCAGGATGCGGGTGGAGAAGGCCTTGATCAGGGTGCGGTCGCCATAGGCCTTGGCGACGCCCTTGGCCTCGATCACCCGGGTCCCGGAGAGGCCCGACGACGCCAGGCCGATGGTCATCTCTCCGCGCTGCTCGCGCATGCGTTCGACACGGGCCTTGCGCAGGTCCATCAGCGCCCGGCGGCGGCCCTCGTTGCGGGCGCGGCGGGCGGTGACGCCGCGGGTCAGCCAGTACTCCTCGCGCTCCAGCAGCTTGTCGAGCTTGCGGGCCTCCTCGGCCTCGGCGGCGAGGATCTTCTCCACCCAGTCGTCGAAGGCGGCGAAGCCCTGGTCCAGGCGGCGCACCCGCCGATGCTCCAGCCAGAAGCAGCGGCCGGTGGTGCGTTCCAGGAACGCGCGGTCGTGGCTGACGATCAGCATGGCCGCGCGGCTGGCGGAGAGCTGTGTCTCCAGGGTCTCGATGGCCAGGATGTCGAGGTGGTTGGTCGGCTCGTCCAGCAGCAGGACGTCGGGGTCCTCCGCGAAGGCGCGGGCCAGGGCGACGCGGCGGATCTCGCCGCCGGACAGGCCCTGGCTGGACTTGGCGGGGTCGACGCCGAACATTTCCAGCGCCGCCTCGGCCTCATGGGGCGCCGCGCCGCCTGCGATGGCGTGGTCGAGCACGGTCGGGCCGGTGATCGCCGGCTCCTGCGGCACATAGGCGATGCGGGTTCCCGGCGTGACGACGCGCTCGCCGTCGTCGGGCTCGATCTGGCCGGCCAGCAGCCTGAGCAGGGTGGTCTTGCCCGCCCCGTTGCGCCCGACCAGGCAGGCGCGGCTGCGGGGCTCGAGGCCCAGATCGACGCCATCGAACAGCATCTTCGGTCCGTCGGCGAGGCGGACCTCCTTCAAGGCGAGGACGGGTGGCTTCATGTGGCGCCCGACATAACGGCGCGGGCGTGGGAAACAACCCCTGACGGGAGCGGCGAGACCCTGGCGTGCGGCGAGGGGCCGCATTCTACCCTCGGCTGTCGATCGATAGCCTTCCGAAGCTTCGCTTAGACATCGACCTCGTGAACAATTCCGCAGAGTGTCGCCGTCAGGGTGTTAATGCGATCCTCTTGTTGGGTGACGGACGAATATCTTGGCGGGGCAGGTCATAATTTCCGCGGACGCCAGACTGGCGGCGCTCGCCCGTCTCGAACAGCAGTTCTCTGCGGCCTTGCCGGATGACGCGCTCGACAGCCTCGTCGACGCCTCGGAGCTTCTCATCTGCGTTCGCGACCTGCGCGGTCACGTCGTCAGGCTAAGCAAGGCGTGGGAGGCCCTGCTCGGTCATTCCATGGAGGAGATGACAGGCCAGTCGTTGCTGTCGCTGATTCACCCGGAAGACGTCTGGGCGACACACGACGTCATGGAAAGCGTGAACGCCACCAATCCGGTGGTTGGATTCGTCAACCGCTACCGCTGCCGGGACGGCAGCTATCGCCGTCTCGAGTGGTCCGCGAAGCTTTTCGGCCACCGGGTCCTGGGCGTGGCGCAGGACGTGACCGCCAGCGGCTGACACCTCGGCCGGACCGCCTGAACCGGCGCGGACGGGCTACTGCGGCCCGTCGTCCACCGGCGGGTCGTCGATTTCGCGGTCGGGGGATTCGTTGGGGCCGGGGGCGCCGCGGGCTTCGGTGTCGAAGTCGCTGGAGAGCTCGTCGTAGAAGGCGCCTCGGGAGCTTCCGTCGTCCTCCATGGCGCCAGGATCGCCGAGGGCGAGGTCGGAGTCTTCGAGACCGCCCTCCGGAACCGGGTCCGGCAACAGCCAGTCGAAGTCCCGGGCGGGAATCCGGGCGTGGGCCGTGATCATGTAGCGCCGCCAGATCTCGGCCGGCAGGACCCCGCCCGTGACCCGGTTCATGGGCGTCTCGTTGTCGTTCCCCACCCAGACTCCGGCGACCACGTCCGGGGTGAAGCCGATGAACCAGGCGTCACGCCAGTTCTGGCTGGTGCCGGTCTTGCCCGCCGCAGGCCGCCCGAAGTCGGCGCGCGTGCCGGTGCCCGAGGTGATCACCTGCTCCATCATCCGCACCATCATGCTGGCGTGAGGCAGGTCGTAGGCCGGCGAGGGCGACGAGGTGCGGTGCAGGTAGAGCTGATGGCCGTCGATGCTGGTGATCTCATCGACGATGTAGGGGGTGACCCGCTGGCCCTGGTTCTGGAAGACCTGGTACCCGGAGACCATCTCGAGCAGCGGGACCTCGTAGGCGCCCAGAGCGATCGACAGATTGGGGTCCGGCGGGAGCGTGGTGACGCCGAAGCGCCGGGCCAGGTCGCCGATGGCCGCGCCGCCGGTCTCCTGGGCGAGCTTCACCGCCACGGTGTTGATGGACTGGGCCAGGGCCGTGGAGACGGTGACCGCGCCGCGATAGCCGCCGCCGTAGTTTTCCGGCGCCCAGTCTCCGAACTTCACCGGCTCGTCGATGCGCACGTCGGACGGCAGGATGCCGCGCTCCAGGGCGGTGGCGTAGACGAAGGGCTTGAAGCTGGAGCCGGGCTGGCGCCTGGCCTGGACCGCGCGGTTGAAGACGCTCTGGCTGTAGTCGAGGCCGCCGACCATGGTGCGGATCGCCCCGTCGAAGGACAGCGCCACGATGGCGCCCTGGCTGGCCCCGGCGCGGGCGCCTTCGCCCCGGACCACCTCGCGCAAAGCCTTGCCGCCGGCGGCCTGCAGGTCCGGATCGATGGTCAGCCGCACCATCAGGTCGGGGGAGTTGGGGCCGACCAGCCTGACCACCTCGCTGGTGGCGTAGTCGAGCGCGTAGCCCATGTCTCCGTCGCTGGCCATGGCGTCGGGCCGCAGCCTTGGCGGGTCGCGCAGGGCCTCGGCCTCCTCCTGGGCGGTGATCCAGCCTTCGCCCAGCATGGTGTCGAGGATCAGGCGCTGGCGGGCCAGGGCGGCGGACATGTTGCGGGTCAGCGCCATCCGCGACGGCGCCTTGGGCAGCGCGGCCAGGAGCGCGGCCTCCGACAGGGTGAGCTGGCTGGCCGGTTTTCCGAAATAGGCGCGGGCTGCGCCGTCCACCCCGAACGCATTGGCGCCGAAATAGGTGCGGTTCAGATAGAGTTCGAGGACCTCGTCCTTGGTCAGCATGCGCTCCAGGCGCAGCGCGATCACCGCTTCCTGGACCTTGCGCTTCAGGTTCTGCTCCGGGGTGAGGAACAGGCCCTTGGCGAGCTGCTGCGACAGGGTCGATCCGCCCTGGACCACGCGGCCGGCGCGGTGGTTGACGTAGGCGGCGCGGGCGATCCCGATGATGTCGACCGGGCCGTGGCTGTAGAACCGCTTGTCCTCGGCCGCCAGGAAGGCGCGGGGCACGTGGGGCGGAAGCTGCCGAAGGGTGATGCGGTCGCCGAAGTTCGGGCCGCGCGAGGCGATCAGGGCTCCGGTCCGGTCGAAGAACTTGATCGCGGGCGCCCGGTTGAGCGCATAGAGCTGCTCGCGGGGCGGGATGGCCGGCACGTCCTGGAGGTAGTGCTGGCGAACATAGACATAGCCGGTGAGCGCGCTGACGCCGCCGATCACCGCCAGCAGCAGCACGGCCACGCCCAGCCAGACCAGGACGCCTCGCCCGCGCCGCCGGCCGCCCTTGGCAGGTGGTCCCTTGGGCCGCGGCAAATCTGCGCGGAAGGTTTCGCCAGGACCCTCGGTCGCGTCGCCGCGCCGGGCGGGGTCGGGCGGAGTGTCGGAGTTCCAGTCGGTCACGATGCGGGACGATGAGCGGTTGAAACGAAGGAGGGGCGAAGGACGCGATTTTGGTCTAGACCGCCCTTTACATGACCAGCCGACCTTTCTGGGAAACAAAACGCCTCGAGCAGATGACCGTCCGCGAGTGGGAGAGCCTGTGCGACGGTTGCGGGCTCTGCTGCCTGGTGCGGTTCGAGGACGAAGACTCGGGCGAGATCATCCCGACGCGCGTGCACTGCCGGCTGCTGGACGCCGAACTCTGCCAGTGCTCGGACTACGCCAACCGCAAGCAGCAGGTGCCCGACTGCATCAAGCTGACCCCCCGAAACGTCGATCGGCTGGCCTGGATGCCGCTGTCCTGCGCCTATCGGCGGATCAACGAGGGTCGGGGCCTGGCCGACTGGCATCCGCTGATCAGCGGCGATCCGGAGAGCGTCCACCGGGCCGGCGTGTCGGTGCGGGGCCAGACCATCAGCGAGGCGGAGCTCGACGACCCGGACGACGCCGTGGACTACGCGGCGCCGGACCTGATGGAGGAGCGGGGCCGGGACTGAACGGCTCAGGCCGACCCGACGGCGCCGCGCCCGGCCCGGAGTGCGAAGGTTAGCGCCAACGTCCGCCTGGCCCGCCGGGACCGGAATCAAACCGATCCGATGGCGGCGAGGGCGTTGTGATTTTCTTCGGTCGGGGCGAGGGTGTCGGCGCGTGCAGGGCAGGTATGTGACATCGGCGCCACACCAGGCCTTGCGCCACGGACCAAACGGCCTAATTGAGGCCCACCACAGTCTCCCCACGACGAGAGAGGTTATTCCTTGGCGCGCGATCCCTATCAGGAGCTTGGCGTGTCCCGCGGCGCCAGCGCCGACGAGATCCGCAAGGCGTTCCGCAAGCTCGCCAAGCAGCACCATCCGGACACCAATCCGGGGAACAAGGCCGCCGAGGAGCGCTTCAAGCTGGTGAGCGCGGCCTTCGACATCCTTGGCGACGCAGAGAAGAAGAAGAAGTTCGACGCGGGTGAGATCGACGCCGACGGCCGCGAGACCTTCCGCGGCTTCGGGGGCGGCCAGGGGGGTCCCTTCGGCGGGGCCCAGGGCGGCTTCTCCGGCGGCGGCCGCCAGCAGGAAGGCTTCGAGCACATCGACCTCAGCGATCTGTTCGGCGACATCCTGGGCCGCAACCGCGGCGGCGGCGGGGGTCCCACCGGCGGGTTCGGCGGCGGGTTCTCGGCGCGGGGCTCCGATGTTCGCGCCAGGCTCGAGATCGAGCTGGAGGACGTCATCCACGGCGGCAAGAAGCGCATTTCCTTCTCCGACGGCCGCACCATCGACGTGACCATTCCCAAGGGCGCCGAAGAGGGTCAGGCCCTGCGGCTGAAGGGCCAGGGCGCTCCGGGACGCGCCGGTCCCGGCGACGCGCTGATCGAACTGAGCATCCGGCCCCACCCGATCTATCGCCGCGAGGGCGACAGCCTGGTCATGGACCTTCCGGTCTCGGTGCCCGACGCCGTTCTGGGCGGCAAGGTGCAGGCGCCGACCCCCGACGGTCCGGTCAATGTGACGGTGCCCAAGGGCGCCAATTTCGGACAGTCCCTGCGCCTCAAGGGCAAGGGCCTCTCGGACCCGCGGGGCAGGCGCGGCGACCTGATCGCCCGCCTGGTGCTGGTGCTTCCCGAGGCGCCGGATCCGGAGCTGGAGGCCTTCGCCGAGGCCTGGCGCAAGGAGCGGCCCTACACGCCCAAGCGGCGGTAGTTGCGTGACAGCAAAGCCTTAGCCCGGCATAAATCGGCCATTCAGGCTGGGTTCAGTCGCCGGTCCCTACAAGCCCAGTCATGAAACGCCTTCTCGCCATCGCGATCCTGCTCGCCGCCGCGCCCGTCGCGGCGTCGGCCCAGGGCTATCCGGGCGACCGCGCGGGCTATGGCGCCGGGCGCGGAGACCAGGAGAGGGCCCGTGACGCCGTGCGCGGCGGCCGCCAGATCCCGCTGTCCCAGGTGATCGGCCAGATCGCCGCGCGCACTCCCGGGCGCCAGCTCAACACCACCATGGGCGACGCCGGCGGCCGGCCGGCCTACTTCGTCCAGTGGCAGACGCCGGACAACCGGGTGATCATCTTCATTATCGACGCCCAGACCGGCCAGATCATCGGCCGCCAGGGCGGCTAGGAGACACCGATGCGCATTCTGCTGGTCGAAGACGATCCCGACCTGTCGCGGCAACTGAAGGCGGCGCTGAGCGACGCCGGCTACGCGGTCGACCACGCGCCGGACGGCGAGGAGGCCCAGTTCCTGGGCGAGACCGAGCCCTATGACGCGGTGATCCTGGACCTGGGCCTGCCCAAGGTGGACGGGGTTTCGGTGCTGGAACGCTGGCGGCGCGAGAACGTGGCGACGCCGGTGTTGATCCTGACCGCGCGCGGCGCCTGGAGCGAGAAGGTGGCCGGGTTCGACGCCGGGGCCGACGACTACCTGACCAAGCCCTTCCACACCGAGGAGCTGCTGGCGCGCCTGCGCGCACTGCTGCGCCGCTCGGCCGGCCACGCGGCGCCCAGCCTTTCGGTGGGCGGCCTGCGCCTCGACCCCAGGGCCGCCCGCGCGAGCGTCAACGGCGAGCCGCTGCGGCTCACCTCGCTGGAATACCGGCTGCTGCACTATCTGATGATGCACCAGGGCCGGGTGATCAGCCGCACCGAGCTTGTTGAGCACCTCTACGACCAGGACTTCGACCGGGATTCCAACACCATCGAGGTGTTCATCGGCCGGGTGCGCAAGAAGATCGGCGCCGACCGGATCGATACGGTGCGCGGCCTGGGCTACCGGCTGACGGCGCCGGCCGAAGAGCTGGGAGGCGAGGCGGCGGGGACGTGAAACTCGGGGTCTTCGGCCGTCCCTCGCTCGTCCGACGGCTGGTGATCCTGGCCGCCGGCTGGTCGCTGGCGGTGCTGGTGGTTTCGGCCGTGTTCCTTGTCCTGCTGTTCCAGCAGGCCGCCCTGCGCCGGTTCGACCAGGGGCTGGGCGAGCTGATCGACAATCTGGTGGCCGGGACCACCATCGACGAGGGCGGCCAGGTCCTGGCGCCGGCCATCACCGACACCCGGGCGCTGCGGGCCTATTCCGGCAAATACTGGCAGATCGCCGAGCCCGCGCAGGGCGGGCGGTTCCGGCTGGTGGTGCGCTCCCGCTCGCTCTGGGACTCCGAGCTGAGGGCGCCGGTCGACCTGGTGGCCCAGCTCAAGGCCCGGCCGGGCAAGCCCGTGACCTATGACGTCAAGGGACCGCTGAACGAGCCGCTGCGGGCCAGGGCCTCCCAGGCCAGGCTGCCGGGGCGCGACCTTCCGGTGATCTTCATGGCCGCGGAGGACCGCAGTCCGGTCGACAACGACATCAAGACCTTCATGACCGCGACGGGGGCCGTGTTCCTGCTGCTGGGCGTGGGGCTGGTGGCGGCGGTGGTGATCCAGGTGCGGGTGGGCCTCAATCCGCTGTTCGCCCTGCGCCGCGAGGTGGCCGAGGTTCGCCGGGGCAAGGCCGAGCGCATCATGCAGTCCTATCCCACCGAGCTGACGCCGCTGGCCGAGGAGCTCAACGCCCTGATGGCCCACAACCAGGAGGTCGTGGAGCGACAGCGGACCCATGTGGGCAACCTGGCCCATGCGCTGAAGACCCCGCTGTCTGTGATGCTGACGGAGGCCAGCCAGCAGCCCGGGCCGTTGTCGGAGGTGGTGTCGCACCAGGCCGAGGCCATGCGGCTGCAGGTCGACCATCATCTGCGCCGGGCGCGGGCCGCGGCGCGCACCCAGGGGTCGGGCGAACGGACCTCGGTGGCTGAGATCCTCGACGAACTGTCGCGGACCCTGGAGCGGATCTACTCGGAAAAGCCGGTGGAGATCGACTGGGACGCCGCCGACGACATCTTCTTCCTGGGCGAACGGCAGGACCTGCTGGAGCTGGCCGGCAACGCCATGGAGAACGGCTGCAAGTGGTGCCGTGGCCGGGTGCGGGTGCGCGCCGATGAACTGGGGCCTGAGCGCCTGCGGCTGGTGATCGAGGACGACGGGCCGGGCCTGACGCCGCAGGGCCGGGAAGCCGCCCTGCGCCGGGGTGCGCGGCTGGACGAATCGGCGCCGGGCTCCGGCCTGGGCCTCAACATCATTGATGAACTGGCGCGCGCCTATGGCGGGGTTCTGAAGCTGGGTGAATCTCGGATGGGCGGGCTTTCCGTAGACCTGGAGTTGCCGCGCGCGGGGACCTGATTACCTAAGGTCGACAAAATGTCGCGGAACGCTGGTCTGCCCCCGCCTTAGCCTTTGGAAAACCTTAACTCCGCTCCGTCCAAGTTGGAGCATGGCCCGACAGGACTCGGGTCTGGAGCGCCATATGTCGGGTCTGTCGGGCC
>DASUIJ010000438.1:0-20298 GCA_036279815.1 Phenylobacterium sp.
CTGCGGCTCTACAGCGACCTCAACGGCGCCTATTCCCGCGACTATTTCGGCGTGCTGCCCGACGGCTCCGAGGTCCCGGCCTTCAACGTCTTCAACCGCCGCGACGGGACCATCCGCCACTTCTGGTCCGGCGAGATGACCGGCCAGACCGCCGACCCCGGCCAGGACGGCCGAGGCGCCCCCGACCTGCCGCCGCTGTGGACCGTGCTCGACATGACCCCGGAAGGGCGCGGGACGGACTGGTATCCGAGCCTGGACTACGCCGACTGAGGGGCCGGCCCTAGATCTCCAGCGCGTCCGACCGGTCGCTCGCCCGCCGATAGGGGCCGGCATAGGTGTCCGAACTGCGCCGCCGCCGGTCGGGCCCGAAATAGCTCGGATAGTTCACGAACGGGCGCGGGCGAAAGATCACCGCCGCCAGCCGCTGCAGGATGGTCTTGGCCGTCACCGGCTTGGTCAGGAACTCGTTGACGCCCAGGTCGCGGGCCGCGTTCAGCCGGGGCATGTCGGAATGGCCGGTCAGCATGATCACCGGCGTGAACCGCTCTTCGCCGGGCGAATAGCGCAGCGCCTTCAGGAACTCCAGCCCGTTCATCCTGGGCATCTCGTAGTCCACGAACACCACGTCGGGCCGCACGCGGGCCAGGGATTCCAGGCCCTTCCTGCCGTCCGGCGCATAGTGCAGCTTCCGCACGCCGGCCCCCGCCAGCACCGTGCCGACGATGGTGCGCATCTGGGCGTTGTCGTCGATGATCAGCAGGTTCAGCGGCGACAGGTCTGTGGTCATTGGGCGTCCCCGACACCGGCTGCGCGCCACCCCGCCGCGCAGGCGAGGTCCACTACCGAGGTTCGCGCGGCCGTTCCACCAACCGGGACGCGGTACTCATTCTGCGCATCTTGGCTAACCTGGGGTTTTCACGCTCCGGGAGGCTCATTTTGCCCATCATCGATTTCGAGTGCGACACGCCCACCAAAGAGGCCGTCGAGGACACCATCCGCCTGATCCACGAGGGGCGCGGCTTCGACAAGGAAGGCTACGCCCAGCTCATGGCCCCCGGCTGGGCCGCCCAGATCGGCATGAGCCTGGCCGAGTTCAACGAAGCCAAGAAGACCATCGGGCTCACCGCCCTGGCGCTGAAACTCTGCGAGGTCGACATGGCCCGCGCCATGTCCAACGCCGATATCGTCGCCATGCTGGACGCCGCCGGCGTCGACTATGCCTGCGTCGGCAACGCCGGACGCCGGGCCTCCAACGAGGATGTGGCGAAACTCGCCGCGGAATATCCCGACCGCCTGATCCCCTGGTTCCGCATCTGGGGCGACGAGGGCGAGGCGGGCGTCAGGAAGCTCGAGCACGGGGTCAGGGAGCTCGGCTGCCGCGGCTTCGAAATCTCCTCCTACCGCGAGGAGCGCTACATCAACGACCCGGTCTACTGGCCCTTCCTGGCCAAGTGCGTCGAGCTCGGCATCCCCGCCCGCATCACCGTCGGCGTCCACCTGCTCTCGGACCGGGCCTACGACTACGCCCACCCCCGCCACCTGGACGATCTGGCGATCCGCTTCCCCGACCTGAAGATCGTCGCCGGCCTCGGCGGCTGGCCCTGGGTGCCGGACATGATGGCCATCGCCATGCGCCACCCCAACCTCTACGTCGACATCGCCTGCCGACGGGTGAAGCAGATCCTGGCGCCCGGCGCCGGCTACGACGCCCTGGTCTATTACGGAACCCGCGTCCTGCAGGACAAGATCATCTTCGGCTCCGGCTGGGGCACCAGCATGATCCCGCTCGCCCAGCTGGTGAAGGAGACCGACGAACTCCCCCTCACCGACGCCGTGCGCGCCAAGTGGATGGGCGGGAATGCGGCGCGGGTGTTGGGGCTGGGGTGAAGGCCGCTCCAGGGGACGAGCCCGGTCCCCGGTCGGACTCACAAAAATGCTGCACCCACGCCTTGCAGCATGGATGCAGCATGATCTGCGGTAACCCGCTGTTTCTAGATCACTTCTCGTTCGAGAAGATCACGGTTCCGGAGGCGGCGAACATGCCGCCGACCCCATGGGCGATGGAGATCTTGGCGTCCTTCACCTGGGCCGCCGCGGTTCCCCGCATCTGGCGCACGCTCTCCTGCAGCGCGTACATCCCGTACATGCCCGAGTGCATGTAGGAGAGGCCGCCGCCATTGGTGTTCAGGGGCAGCTTGCCCCCGATGGCGGTGTTGCGCTCGTTGATGAAGCCCGCGGCCTCGCCCGGCTTGCAGAAGCCGAGGTCTTCCAGGCCGTAGAGCGGCAGGTGGGCGAAGGCGTCGTAGATCATCAGGTGATCCACGTCCTTGTGGGTGATGCCCGCCTCGTCGAAGGCCTTCTTGCCCGAGACGCGGAACGCCTTGGACGAGGTGAAGTCCTCCATCTGGCTGACCAGGGGGGTCTCGACGCTCTCGCCGGTGCCCAGGATGTAGACCGGCTTCTGCGGGAAGTCCTTGGCCCGCTCGGCGCTGGTCAGGATCAGGGCGCCGCCGCCGTCGGTGACCAGGCAGCACATCAGCATGCGGAACGGCCAGGCGATCATCGGCGAGTTCAGCACGTCGTCGACGGTGATCGGGTCCTTGAAGCTGGCGCGCGGATTGAGCGCCGCCCACTCCCGCTGGATCACCGCCACCATGGCCAGGTCCCGCTCGGTGTAGCCGCGCGCCTTCAGGTAGCGCAGCACCGGGATGGTGAACATGGTGGGCGGGCTGGTGACGCCGTAGGGCATCTCGAACTGGCCCATCAGCGAGGACGGCGCGCGGCCGAAGCCGCCGGAGCCGACCCGGCTGCGGCCCGATTCCCCGTGGGTGATCAGGACGGTGTTGCAGAGCCCCTCATTGATCGCCGCGGCCGCGTGGCGGACGTGCAGCATGAAGGAGCAGCCGCCCACGCTGGTGCCGTCGGCATAGGTTGGGGTGATGCCCATATAATGGGCCAGCTCGACAGGGCTGATCCCGGCGCAGGCCACGCCGTCGATGTCCGAGGGCTTCAGGCCCGCGTCCTTCATGGCGTTCAGCGCGGCGTCGGCGTGCAGGCCGATCACCGACACATCCGGAATCTTGCCCATCTTGGTGGTTTCCGCGGCCCCGACGACCGCGACGGATTTCTGTTTCATCTGATGTGCTCCCTCAGCCCTTGGCCGGCTCGAACAGCGGCAGGGAGATGTCGTCGGTCTGCTTCTCGAACGTCACCTGGACAGGCATGTCGAGCTGCAGGGCCTCCGGCGTCTGGGGGCAGCCCACGATGTTGGTCATCATCCGCGGCCCTTCGGCCAGCTCGACCACGGCGATCGAGTGCGGCTCGGTCCCCATGTCGGGGCGCGGGCGGTGGTTGATGACGTAGGAATAGAGGATCCCCTTGCCGCTGGCCTTGTAGACCTCGACGGCGCGGCTGGCGCACTTCGGGCAGAAGGCGCGCGGCGGGAAATAGCTGTGCTTGCATTCGGTGCAGCGCTGCAGACGCAGTTCGCCGTCCCGGCAGCCTTCCCAGAAATGCCGGGTCTCCGGCGTGGGCTCAGGCAACATCCTTGGCATGTGGAAATTCGTCCCCGATCAAAATCGTTGGTTGGCGTGGCCCTCGGAATGGAGGGCGGCGCAGCAAAGCCGAGGTCGCGTCGAATGTCGATGGGGACGTTGGGGGAGCCTCGCCTGTCCCGACCCAACTGTGTCATCCGGGCAGGCCCGCGGGGTTTGCGGAGAGTCGGCGATCATGGGTCCCGGCCTTCGGCTTCCCTTCGGCGGCGATGACACAATGGGCTATGTTGCGGGGCCATGCCGAACGACCCCCACGACCTCGCCCGTTTCGTCGACGCCCAGGACCCGGTGATCGCCCAGGTCCGCGCCGAGATGGCCGCCGGCGAAAAGCAGACCCACTGGATGTGGTTCGTCTTCCCCCAGATCGCCGGCCTGGGCTCCACCCCCATGGCGCAGCGCTACGCCGTCGCATCGCTGGACGAGGCCCGCGCCTATCTCGACCATCCGGTTCTGGGCGCGCGCCTGCGGGACCTGACGGCCCTGGTCATCGCCGTCGAGGGCCGCACCGCCCACCAGATCTTCGGCAGCCCCGACGACCTGAAGTTCCGCTCCTCCATGACCCTGTTCGGGCAGGCCGCCCCGGCCGAGCCCCTGTTCCGCGAGGCCCTGGCGAAATACTACGCCGGCCAGCCCGACCCCCGGACCCTGGAGCTGCTGGACCGCTAGCCTCTCGCCAGGTCGTCCCGCATCCGCGCCACCACCCCGGCCCAATCCCCCGGCTCCGCCTGCCGGTAGAGCTTCAGCGACGGGTACCAGGCGCTGGTCTCCCCCGCCCGCAGCCACCGCCAGTCGGTCCAGTGGGCCGGCAGCATCACCCAGCAGGGCACGCCCAGCGCCCCGGCCAGATGCGCCATGGCCGTGTCCACGGTGATCACCAGGTCCAGGCCCTGGATGCGCGTCGCCGCGTCGAGGAAATCTCCCACCGGCGTCTGCAGGTCCACCAGCTCGCAGACCTCGGCCAGGGGATCGAGCACGGCCGGCGACGGCAGCGAGCGGGCCGCGTCGTTCGGGTGCTCGGGATTGCCCTTCCAGACGAACCCGACCCCGCCCCGCCGGGGCCCCGCCGGCGCGCGCAGATAGGGCGGCGCAGGCAGGGTCTCCAGCGTCGCGCCCAGCCGCCCCGGCAGCGACATGGCCAGGCTGTGGAAGTGGGTGCGCGGGAACTTCGCTCCCGGCGTCAGGGGCGCCACCTGCACCTTCAGCGACCGGAACAGCCGCGCCAGGGGCGGGGCGCAGACCAGCGACACCCGCGCGCCCATGTCGCGCAGCACCGGAGCGAACCGCGCCATCTGGATCTCGTCGCCCAGCCCCTGCTCGGGCCAGATCAGCAGGCTCCGGCCCGCCAGCGGCTCGCCCCGCCATTCGGGAATCCCCGCGGGCGGCGGGATGTCGGGCCCGGTCACCTTGCGCCGCGCCTCATAGAGCGGCCATCCCTCCGCGTAGCGCCCCACCGACAGCAGCAGCAGGCCCAGATTGGCCGCCACCGGCGCGTTGTCCGGCCGCATGGCCAGGGCCCGCCGATAGGCCCCCTCGGCCGTCTCCGCATCGCCCGCGAACCGCGCGCGGTTGCCCTGGGCGACCAGGGCCTGGAAGGCGGCGTCGGCGGGCGTGGCCATCAGGAGGCGCCGAAGGTCTGTTCGAACGCGCGCAGTCCCGGCGCCGAGAACGCCACCACCCGCGTCCCCTCCAGGCGGCGGGCCCAGCCCTTGGCGTAGATCCGGTCCAGCAGCGCCTGGCCCAGCGCCCCGGCCAGGTGGCTGCGGCGGACGCTCCAGTCGAGGCAGGCCTTGCAGAGCGGGCGGCGCGAGGTGGCGAGGCCGCGGGGCTCGATCCCGAAGGCCCGCATGAACTCCTGGCCCTCGTCGGTGAGGACCAGGGCGCCGTCGCGGTCGTCGATCAGGCCCCGGCCGGTCAGGTTCTCCAGCATGCCGACGCCCAGCTCTCCGGCCAGATGGTCGTAGCAGACCCGGGCCTTGCGCAGGGCGGGCTCGCGGGGTCCGGGCCGGGTGCGCTGGTGGCCGGCGCGGCTGGCCAGGCCCATCAGGCTCTCCAGCACGGCGGCGACGTCCTCGCCGGCCAGGGCGAAATAGGCGTGGCGGCCCTGCCTGCGCTGGATCAGCAGGCCGCCCTCGGTGAGCTTGGCCAGGTGGGTGCTGGCGGTCTGCGGCGTCACCCCGGCCTCGCGGGCCAGCTCGCCCGCCGTCAGGGCCTGGCCCGAGGTCAGCGCGGTCATCATGTTCGCCCGCGCCGGGTCGCCCAGCAGGGCTGCGATCCGCGCGATGTCGGGGCCGGTCTTCATGCCTCGAGGCTAGCCCACCTCCGCCCCGTCGGCCAGCGCCCATGTTTCGATCTCTATCGAAGCATGCACGTCCCGGAACCGCTAAAACCCCTGTTCATTCTCCCTGAACCTGCCGGATCCCATGACGATCACCTGCTGCATCCGCTACGTCCTCGACCCCTTCCAGCTCCCGGCCTTCGAGGCCTACGCCAGGGCCTGGCTGGAGATCATCCCGGCCAACGGCGGCGACCTGGTCGGCTACTGGCTGCCGCACGAGGGGACCAGCAACATCGCCCTCGCCATGATCTCCTTCGACAGCCTCGCGGCCTACGAGGCCTACCGCGCCCGGCTGCGCGCGGACCCGGCCGGGGCGGCCAATTTCGCCATGGCCCAGGCGGGGCGGTTCATCCTCTCCGAGGAGCGGACCTTCCTGCGGCAGGTCTCGGCCGACGGTCGCGGCTAGGCGGGCGAACCCGCCACCATGCGCCGCTCGGTGGAGGCCACCAGCTCCGCCCAGATCGCCGCCTCCATGGCGGGGTCCTTGCCCTCGACCTCGGCGTGCCGGTCGATCAGGGCCTGGCGCAGGCGCGCGTTCTCCTGCGAGAGCACCGACAGGCGCAGGTCCTCGTCCGAACCCTGCAGGCCCAGCAGGGCGCGGATCGCCCGGTTCTCCTGGACCAGGTTGTGGGCGGCGCCGTCCCAGGCCTGGGCCGCGAAGCCCATCAGGGCGGCGGTGAGGCCCAGCGCGCTGGCCCGGTCGGCGGCGGGAACGTCGGGCGCGGCGTTGCGGGCGACCAGGCCCGCCATCTCCACCAGCACCATGGGAACATCGGGTTTCATAGGCGGCCCATCACTTTCAGCGTCGCGCGGTCCTGGGCGTTCTGCAGGGCCCAGGGCGGATAGACCATGATCGGCTCCTTGTTGCCGCCGGAGATGAAGGCCCGGGCGGACGAGATCCAGATGGCCTGGCCCTTCACGCAGTTGAACAGGGTCCACCACTTCAGCGCGGCCGGGTCGGCGCGCAGGCCGCTGGCCCGCTCCCAGATCGCGATGGCCTGGGCCTCCGGGACCAGCCCGCCGGCCAGCTCCCGGCCGAACGACCAGACGGGGTTGAGGCTCCAGCCCAGGTCCTCCAGCGGATCGCCCAGATGGGCCATCTCCCAGTCGAGGATTCCGTGGATCCCGCCCTCGGTGTCGAACAGGAAATTGCCGGTCCGGTAGTCGCCGTGCACCACGCTGAGCCTGGCGGGCGGCGGCGGCGGGTTGGCGCGGAGCCAACGGATCGCCGCGCGGATGATGGGCAAGGGCTCGGCCTCGTCCTCGTCGAGCACGTTCTCCCAGTAGCCGAGTTCGCGCTTCCAGCAGTCGGCGGGGGCGATGGGCTCCATCACCTTGTCGAGGCCCAGCGCCACGGGGTCGGCCTTGGCGATCTCGCCCAGGATGGTCCACTTCCGTTCGGCCAGGGCCTCATGGGTTCCGAGATAGGGCTCGGCCCAGAGCAGGGCGGGGCCCGCCTGGTATCCCGCGATCTCCTCGGCGATGAAGAAGGGGTGGTCCAGCGGCCCGGAACCCTCCTCCAGCCACAGCATCTCGGGCACCGGAACCGACGAGCCGTGGAAGGCGCGATAGGCCTCGAACTCGATCCTGCGCTCGGTGTCGATCAGGCTGGCCGGCGGATCGCGACGCAGGATCATCTTGCGCTCGTGCAACCGCCCGTCCTCGGACCAGCTCAGCCGGAAGCGATAGGTCTCGCGCGACGCGCCGCCGGAGATCCGCGAGAGGCTGTCGACCGCCACGCCGGTGGCGTTCGGCATGCGTCCGGCCACATAGGCCGCGATCCGGGGTTCAAGGGACTGAGTCACGGGGGTCAGGCCATCTCGAAGCGGATGGGAAGCTTCTTGGGTCCGTTGACGAACACCGCCTGGCTCATGGCCGGCACGCCCGCCAGCTCCAGCGACTTCAGGCGCGGGATCATCTCCTCCCACAGGATGCGCATCTCCATCTTGGCCAGGTGCTGGCCCAGGCACACGTGGGCGCCATAGCCGAAGGCCAGGTGCTTGTTTGGCGCGCGGTCCACCCGGAAGGCGTTGGGGTCGTCGAACACCTCCTCGTCGCGGTTGCCCGAGGCGTAGCAGAGCATCAGCCAGTCGCCCTTGGACAGATTGCGGCCGCCGATCTCGGTGTCCTCCATGGCGGTGCGCATGAAGGTCTTCACCGGGGTGATCCAGCGGATGCTCTCGTCCACCAGGCCGGGGATCAGACCGGGATCGGCCTGCAGCTTGGCCAGCTCCCCGGGGTTCTGGGCCAGGCCCCAGATCGCACCCGCGGTCGAGGACGAGGTGGTGTCGTGCCCGGCCGTGGCGACGATGATGTAGTAGCTCATCGCCTCGAAGTGGCTGATCGGCTCTCCGTCGATCTTCGAATTGGCGATCAGGCTGCCCAGGTCGTCGCCCGGGTTGGCCCGCTTGGTCTCGGAGAACCGGGTGAAATAGTTGATGAAGTCGGTGAGCACGCCCATGTCGATCTTCTGCTCGTCCGCCGCCGTTTCCGACGGCTTGCGGCCGAGTTCAGGATCGGCGGCGCCGAACAGCTCCTGGGTCAGCATCAGCATCCGCCCCTCGTCTTCCTGAGGCACGCCCATGATCTCCATGATCACGTGCAGCGGATAGTGCAGCGCCACCTCGTTGACGAAGTCGCACTCCCCGCCCTTGGCCGCCATGTTGTCGACGGCCGCGCGGGCGATCTTGCGGATGCGCTCCTCCATGATGCGAAGGTTCTGCGGCAGGAACCAGGCCTGGGTCAGGACCCGGTATTTCATGTGGTCCGGCGCATCCATGTGGATCAGCGTGCGCAGCAGGTGCGGGCTGCCCCCGGTCATCGCCCGGACCCGGGCGTCGACCGCCTGGCTGACCATGGTCGGCGACTTCTCGCCGTTGGAGAACAGCGCGTTCTGCCGGCTGATCTCCAGGATGTCGGCGTGCCTGGTGGCCGCCCAGAACGGTTCGACGCCCTCGATCTCCGCCTTGCCCAGGGGATTGTTGGCCCGAAGCCAGGCATAGGTGTCGTGGATGCGGCCGTCGGCGTAGGCGGTGGGATCGACAAGGGTGTCGGCCTGGGCCTGCGGAATGCGGATTCCGGCTGTGCTCATGATGCGTCACGCACTCACGGACGTCGTCGTCAAACCTTCCCCAGGGTGAGGCTTGACCTTACGTGACGGCAGCGAAAGCGTCTCTCCCTTGTGTTGTTATCTGTGATCACTTGATACTGCGTCTGCCGATACGGTCGCAAGACTGACAAGGGACGATCGTAAGGGTCGCCCGCTCCCGGAGGACCGCACCATGCTCACCAAGGCCGACGATTATCCGATCCACCAGACGCCGGAGCCGATCGCCTATTCCGGGACAGACCGGAACTTCTACGACCGCTATTTCTTCAACGGCTACCAGCCTGACGGGACCGAGTTCTTCGCCATCGCCTTTGGGGTCTATCCCCATCTGAACGTGGCCGACGCCCACTTCTCGGTGATCCGGAACGGCGTCGAGCACTGCCTGCACGCCTCGCGCCTGCTCAATATGGAGCGCATGGACCTCACCGCCGGTCCGATCCGCATCGAGGTGCTGGAGCCCCTGCAGAAACTGAAGGTGACGGTCGCGAAGACCGACGGCATCGCCGCCGAGATCACGTTCGAGGGCCGGACCTTCCCGATCGAGGAGCCGCGCTTCATGCGCCGCATCGGTCCGCGCGCCTTCATGGACTACACCCGCCTGACCCAGAACGTGCGCTGCACCGGCTGGATCGAGGTGGACGGCGTCCGCAAGGAGCTGGCGGCCGGGACGGTGGGCACCCGCGACCGGTCCTGGGGGGTGCGCCCGGTGGGCGCGCCGGACCCGCAGCCGACCGTTCCCGAGCAGGTCGGCGGCTTCTTCTGGCAATGGACTCCCTTGAATTTCGCCGACCGCAGCGTCTTCTTCCACGTCAACGCCGACCCGGATGGCCTGCCCTGGAACACCCGCGCCGTGATTCTGCCGGACGGCGCCGGCCCGGACGGCGGCTATCACTCCGAAAGCGCGACCATCGAGGACGTGTCGATGATCCCCGGAACCCGCCACGCCCAGGGCGGCAAGCTGGTCATCCCGCTGAAGCAGGGATCGGCGAGCGTGAAGTTCGAGCCGTTCCTGACCTTCCTGATGCGCGGCATCGGCTACGGCCATCCGAACTGGCGCCACGGCGCCTACAAGGGCGAACTGGTGGTGGAACGCGAGGACATCGACCTGGGCTCCGTCAACATGGGAAGCCCTGAGAACTGGCACATCCAGGCCTTGAGCCACGTGACGCTCAGCGTCCCCGGCGAAGAGCCGCAGCGCGGCATGGGGGTTTTCGAGCAGCTCATCGCGGGCCCTTACCGGCCCTACGGGCTGTCCTAACGGGTCACCACGTCGCGCCGCATGGGGGCGAGCTTGTGGAGCAGCCTGTTCTGGGCGCGAAACGGCACCCCTTCCTTGTCCATCGAGGCCTGCAGGATCTCGACCAGGGCGTTGAACTCTGCGGTGTTGATCCCCTGGTCCTTGTGGGTCGCCTTCATGTCGCGCCCGGTGTAGTCGATCCCCGCGCCCAGGATGTAGCCGACCTGCTCCTTCAGGGTGCGACGCAGGCGCACCAGGTCGGTCGCGTGGAAGATTTCCTCCAGCTTCGGGTCCGCCACGGCCCTGTCGACCATGTCGTCGATAATGCGCGAAATGCCGTCCTTGCCGTGGAAGGCCGCCAGCAGCTCGGGGTCTGCGACCGGAATTGCGTCCGCATTGGCGTTGGTGGCCGTATAGGGGTCGACGGGCCGCTCCTGCGCCAGGGCCGGCGTGGGCAGGGTCACGGCCAGGGCGAGCACAATGGGAAGACGATTCATGGCTGACATCCTTGTCGTCCGCGGCTCTAGCGTTCGTTGCTTTAGAATTGCGGCCGCCCTTGTCCTGGCGCTGTTCGTCGCGGCGCCCGCCGCGGCCGCCGACCTGACAGTGGTGGTCAGGACCCCGGCAGGCGCTCCGGTCCAGGATGCCGTGGTGACGGTGAAGGCGCCGGGCGGCGCCGGCGCGGCGCCGATCAGGTTCGCCTGGCCCTATTCGGTCGTCCAGCAGAACATCCAGTTCAGCCCCTTCGTCCTGATCGCGCCCGTCGGCTCGGATGTCAGCTTTCCGAACAAGGACAACGTCCGCCACCACGTCTATTCGTTTTCGCCGGTGAAGAAGTTCGAGCTGAAGCTGTACGGCCACGACGAGACCCGCAGCATCCATTTCGACAAGCCGGGCGTGGTGCCCCTGGGCTGCAACATCCACGATCAGATGATCGCCTATGTCGTGGTGGTCGATACGCCCTTCGCCGCCAAGACCGGGCCCGACGGGGTGGCGGTGATCCGGGGCCTCCCGGCGGGCGCGGCCACCATGACCGTCTGGCAGCCCTTCATGAAGACCGCCCGGAACCAGCAGGTGCGGGCGGTGAGCGTTCCTTCCGTCGGCGGCCGCGAAACGGTGGTCGCCGACCTTCGCCCGGCGCCCCGGCCGAGCATGGACCACTAGCTAGAACCAGAGCCTCAGCGCTGACTGCAGCACCGTCTGATCCTGTCGCGCCGGCATCCCGCCGTAGGCGCGGCCGGGCCGGTCGCTGCTCACATGCAGGGCCTCCAGGATCAGGTCCGCGTGCGGCGCCAGGCGATGCCGCCAGGCTCCGGCCGCCGCCCATCCTGTCTCATCGTTGTTGTCGAGGCTCTTCAGGGTCCGGTCATTGGTCGTGAACCCGTCGATGCGTCCGGTCAGGGCGTCCTCGCCGATCGCGCGGCGCACCTCCAGATAGGCCGCCTGGAAGCCCACATCGAGCCAGCGTTCGCCAAGGTAGCGATAGCCCATCAGGGTTTCGCCGTTGACCACCTGGGCCAGGATGCGGGTCCTGGGGCCCAGGTCCGCCTTGAGGCCCAGGTTCAGGAACCGGGTTTCCCAGGCCCATTGCCTGTGGGAGTCCACGGAGGTGCGGTCCCCGACATTGTCGTAGTAGAGCGCCTCGAAGCTCACCGGCGCGGGCGGACGCCATTCGACCCGCCCGTAGTATCCGACGCGGTGGTCGAGTTCGCGGATCGGATAGGTTTCGTCGCCCTGCCGCGCCGACATGAAGGGCGACAGGGGCGGTAGTTCGAAATCGTCCCGGGTGGGAGACTTGACCGAGCCCTGCGCCCAGCCGCGGAAACTGAGCAGGGTTCCCGAGGTGTCGTTCCAGCCGAAGGTCGCGCCGGTCAGCGAAACCTCGTGGGCGCCGAACTCCCGGGTGAGCGTCGCCTCCACGCCCACGACCTTCACCTCCTCGCCGATCCAGCTGTTCAGGGCCGAGGCCGAGATCATGTCGGGGTGGGTCCAGGCGACGCCGTCGTTCTCCAGCGACACCGGTGGGTAGAACAGGCCGGCGCGGCCGGACAGGCGGCCGAGCTCGCTGGGTGGCGACTTGAGCTGGAGGTAGGCCTCGCCGAGGTCCACCTTGTCGCTGACCTTGGGCTGAAGTTCGGCGGTGATGACGGCGGCCAGCGCGAAATTGAACCGCGGCCGCCATTCCAGCGCGACCTCGGACAACGACAGGCCCTCGAGGGCGTCGGTCTTGCCGGAACCATGATCCAGCCAGCTGTTCTCGCCGCCGGTCGAGGCCAGGCGGACTTCGGCCAGGCCATGGAAAGCCTCGGGACCGAACGCCGCGGACTGTGCGCGCGCGCCGCCCGCGCCGAAGGCGATCACGACTGCGCCCAGAACGAGGAAGCCAGGTTTCGGGTTCACCGGCCTCTCCAGGTCAGCCGTAGCTGCTCTTGGCCCCGTCCTCGCGCAGGAAGATCAGGAGCTCGTTGAGAGGCTGCGGCTTGGCGATCAGATAGCCCTGGATCGAGTCGCAGCCCATGGCCGCCAGCATCTGGAAGGCGTTGGCGGTCTCCACACCCTCGGCGGTGACCTTGAGACCCAGGCTATGGGCCAGGTCGATCGTCGAACGCACGATCAGGGCGTCGCGCTGGCTCTCGGTGACGTCGGTGATCAGCGACTTGTCGATCTTCAATTCGTGGCCGCGGATCTGCTTCAGGTAGGCCAGGGACGAGAGCCCCGAACCGAAGTCGTCGATGGAGATCGAGACGCCGGCGTTGCGGAACCGGTCGAGGATCTCCAGCGCCATGTCCGGGTTCTCGATGACCGCCGTTTCGGTGATCTCGAAACAGAGCTGGCCCACGGCGCCGACCACCGTGCGGTCGACGAAGTCGGCGAAGTCGCGGTCGCCCAGCAGGCGGCCGGAGATATTCACCGACACCTCCATTTCGTGCCCGGCGCGTTTCATCGCGATCTGGTCGGCGACGGCCTGACGGAGCACCCAGTCGGTCAGGGTGCGGATATGCCCGGTTTCCTCCGCCATGGGGATGAACAGGTCCGGGCGCAGAATGCCGCGGGTGGGATGGCGCCAGCGCACCAGGCCCTCGACCGCGTTCACCGAGCGGCTGCGCAGGTCGAACTTGGGCTGGTGGAAGAGCTCTATGCCGCCCGAGCGGATCGCCCACAGCATTCCGCTCATCAGGGTCAGGTTGGAGGACGGGTCGCCATAGGCCTCGGCGTCGAAGAAGCTGACCTTGCGCTTTGAGGTGCGGGCCTGGTCGAAGCCGATGTTGGCTCGCTCGATCGCGTCGTCGCCACCCTCGCCCCCGGGCGCGGCGGCGAGACCCACCGTCAGGGCCACGTCGATTGCGTCGCCGCCCACCTGAACGGGCTGCTCGAGATCGGCCAGCAGCCGCAGGATCAGGACCTCAGCGGCGGCCTCGTCTTCAGCCTGGAACACCAGGCCCAGGACGTCGGTGGAGAGCCGGGCGACGGCGCCGCCCGGCTGCAGGCCGGCGAGCCGTTCGCCGATCTCGCGGATCAGGTCTGCGGCCAGGGCGTAGCCGATAGCGCCGCGCACATGGGCGAACCGGTCGACGCCCAGCACTGCGACGAACAGGTCCGACCCGAGGCGCGGGGCCATCTCCCCAATCGCGCGCTCGAGGGACAGGCGGTTGGGAAGGCCGGTCTCGGCGTCGTGGAGCGCCAGGTGGGTGATCCGACGTTCGCGCTCGCGGATCTCGGTGGCCATGAGGTTGAAGCTCTCGGCCAGACGGCCGATCTCGTCGTGGCTTTCCACGGCGACGCCGCCGTCCTCACCCCGCTGCAGCCGTCCTACGGCCTGATCAAGGGCCGACACAGGGCGGGTGACGCTGCGCGCCAGGCTCCAGCTTCCCAGGATGACCAGCACCAGGCCCGCCAGGCCGGTGAGCCCGATGGTGATCAGCAGCGGGCGATAGGGTGCGAGCGCCCGCGACATTGGATAGGTGAGCAGGAGCGCGGCGCTGTCATTTCCTGTGATCGAGGGCAAGGGTTTGACCAGGGCGATGGCCTCGCCAGCCGGCGTCGACAGCGCGCGCGGCGCGCGGACCTTGTCGGCGAGGGCCTGGTTCATGAACTGGCTGAGCCGGCCAGGTTCCCCCCCGGTGGCGGCCGAACTGAGCACCCAGCGGCCGCCCGCCTTGTGCGCGACGCTGGCGTCCAGCGGGATAGCCGCCAGCCGCTCCAGCGCCGACATCTCCTGGTCGTCGAGCTTGGCGGCGAACACCACCCAGCCGATCAGGTCCGGCGACATGATCGGCGTGGCGATCATCTGGTAGGGCTTGTCGTCCAGCAGGTAGACGCCGGCGAGCCCCTCGGAATCATTGAGCGCCTTCAGAAGGCGGCCGGCATGCGGCGACAGCCGGGTCGTGTCCGAGGCGGCGATGCGCCCGTCGACGCCGACTATGAAAGCCAGGTCGATGCCGAGCCGGCCCCTCAGGTTCTCCATGGCCGAGACGATGGTCGCCTGGTCGCCGGTCGCCACCGCCTCGCGAAAGCCGAAGTCCCGCGAGAGCAGGGCCGCATTCTGCTTGAGCTGGTCCGAACGGATGGACCAGACCCGGTCGAACACGGTGCCCGAAGCGGTCAGTTCGTCGCGCACCTGGCGCTGGGCGGCGTTGGACACCGCCGAATAGACGGCCGCGGAGATCAGGATCAGGGTCACGCCGAACAGGCCGGCATAGAGCACGGTGAGCTTGGTCCGCAGGTGCTTCACATTGCCCAGCCGTCCGAGCGCCGCGCCGATCATCGCCTAGTATCCGCCGTGCTTCAGGGGGGCCGGACGCAGGTCCAGCGTCTGGTCGAGTCGGGCCGCGCCGCCTGAGGGAATCGCGACCGCGCGGACCATCTCGCCGCGAGGCGCCTTCAGATAGGGGTGCCAGAGCGTGACGGCGGCCGATCCCGCCGGGAGTCCGGTAAGCGTGACCTCGCCCCGGCCATTGGTCTTGGCCGCCCAGGGCGTATCGACCACCCGGATGAAGCCGGTCATGTCGTCATGGATGTTGCAGCCCACCGAGACCACGCCCGGCCGCTCGAACTTCACCAGCCGGGTCTCATCGCGTCCGTAGAGCTTCAGCTCGAACTTCTTCACAGGCGAGAACGAATAGACGTGGTGCAGGATGGGATCGAGGTTGGGAAACGCCACCTCGGCGCCGACCGGGACGACCAGCACGAACGGCGTGAAGGCCAGGTCCCTCTGGGCCATGCGGTACGGCCAGGAGAAGCGGATCGGCCCCTTCGGCGTTCCGGCGCCGGGAACGACCATGACGACGGCCTCCGCCACCGGCTGGCCGGCGGGAGTGTGGAGGCTGACCGTCAGATCGCCGGCCCAGGCCGGGCAGGCGATCGTCAGCCACACCGTCAGGGACGCGAGGGAGGCGCGCATGGTTAGGGAAACTAGCCGCTCGGATGTGAAGCCGAGGTAAAGGTTGATTAGCCTCGTTTTCCCCGCGGCTCGCACCCGTGACGAAGCGCGGGCTTGCCTTCCCCCACCGCGCTTGGGCACACTGTGCGCATTGATCTCCCCGCAGGCGTTATTTTCGCGCCGATTTCGAAAGTTAGACCTTTGACGATTTCCGCTCCTGCGGCGCTCAAGGCCGCGCCCGCCGATCCCATGACCTCCGTCGATGCTCTGATCCAGGGCCTGGAAGGGGTGGGCTACATCGCCTCGCGCCGCATCGCCACCGCCCTCTACATGGCCGTGAACCTGCAAAAGCCCATCCTGGTCGAGGGTTCGGCCGGGGTCGGCAAGACCGAGCTGGCGCTGTCCACGGCCGCCCTGCTGGGCCTGCCGCTGATCCGCATGCAGTGCTACGAGGGCCTGGACGAGTCCAAGGCGCTGTATGAGTGGAAGTACGGCAAGCAGCTGCTCTACACCCAGATCCTCAAGGACCGGATGGGCGAGGCCCTGTCCGACGCGCCCGACATGGACGCCGCGATGGACCGCCTGCACGGTATGGGCGACCTGTTCTTCTCCGAGCCCTTCCTCGAGCCGCGCCCGCTGATGATGGCGCTGAGGGAGGACGCCGGCTGCGTCCTGCTGATCGACGAGATCGACAAGTCCGACGAGGCCTTCGAGGCCTTCCTGCTGGAAGTGCTGTCGGCCTACCAGGTCTCGGTGCCCGAACTGGGCGTCATCAAGGCCAAGACCCCGCCGATCGTGTTCCTGACTTCGAACAACGTGCGCGACCTGGGCGACGCGCTGAAGCGCCGCTGCCTGCACCTGCACATCCCGCTGCCCGACGCCGCCCTGGAGCGGCGGATCGTCTCCAGCCGCGTGCCGGGCATCGAGGCCGACCTCACCCACCAGCTGGTCAGCTTCGTGCAGTCCCTGCGCACGCTGGACCTGCGCAAGTCGCCGTCGATCTCGGAGACCGTGGACTGGGCCCGCGCCCTGATCCTCCTGGGCGCCGACGCCCTGGACGGCGACGTGGTGCGCGACTCGCTGAACGTGCTGCTGAAGTTCGAGCAGGACATCCAGGCGGTCGAGCCGCAGATCATCGAGATCATCCGCAAACCCCTGGCCTGACCGCCATGCAAGGCGCCCTCGAGGACTTCTTCCGCGCGCTCCGGTCGGCGGACGTCCGCGTCTCGCCCGCCGAGGCGATCGACGCCCACCGCACCGTGTCGACCGTCGGCTTCGCCGATCGCGAACTGTTCAAGGACGCGCTCTGCGCGACCCTGGCCAAGAGCGCGGACGAGGTCGAACGCTTCGACCGCATCTTCGACACCTTCTTCACCCGCGAGACCTTCCACGCCGAGCCGCCGCCGGAAGACGGCGGCGATCCCATGGAGGGCCTGCCGGAAGAGGCCGCGCAGTCCGAACTGGCCCGCATGCTGCTGGAAGGCGACGCCATGGGCCTGGCCCAGGCCATGGAGGAAGCGGCCGAGCGCGCCCAGGTCTCGCAGATCCGCCTGTCCACCCAGCGCAGCCGCCTGACCCGCAAGCTGCTGGAGGAAATGGGCCTGGCCGAGATCGAGCAGATCATCGCCGCCGCCCGCAAGCTGGAGGACACGGCGGGCCCCGCCGCCGCCGATCGCCTCGAGGCCGCCCGCAAGCGCCTGGCCCAGGAAGCCTCGTCCTATGTGGAGCGCCAGCACGAGCTTTACGCCGCCGAGAGCGGCCGGAACCTCCGCGAGGAGCTGCTGGCCCGCAAGGCGCTGAACGCCGAGGGCGGCATCGATCCCGTCGACCTCGCCATGATGCAGGCCCTGGTCAAGCGGATGGCCAAGCGCCTGGCCGACCGCTACTCGCGCCGGCGCCATGTGGCCTGGACCGGCCACCTCGACGTCCGCAGGACCCTGCGCAAGTCCATGGGCTATGGCGGCATGCCCTTCGACATCGTCTTCAAGACCAAGAAGATCGACAAGCCGTCCATCGTGGCGATCTGCGACGTGTCAAAGTCCGTGGCCGCCGCCGCCCAGTTCCTGCTGACCTTCCTCTATTCGCTGAACGAGGTGGTCGACCGCATGGAGGCCTTCGCCTTCTCCGGCCGGATGATCAGCGTCAACGCCGTGCTGGACGAGCATCACGTGGAGACCGCGATCCTGGAGGTGCTGAAGCGCATCGGGTTCCAGCAGACCGACTACGGCAAGAGTCTCGAGGACTTCTGCGAACAGCATCTGGACCAGCTCGACCGCCACACCACGGTGATCTTCCTGGGCGACGCGCGGTCCAACTACGCCGATCCGCGCCTGGACCTGCTGGCCACCATCCAGAAGCGGTCACGCGCCCTCATCTGGCTGAACCCCGAGCCGCAGAGCTACTGGGGCCAGGGCGACAGCGTCATGCACCGCTATGAACGGTTCTGCCACGTGGCCAAGCCCTGCAACACCCTGGCCCAGCTCGAGCGCATCATCGAAGACGTCCTGCGGACCTACATCCCGCACTGACGCCGCGAGCGGGGTCAGGCCTTCAGCATCGCCGGATCGATCGGCAACTGCCGCACCCGCTTGCCGGTCGCCGCGAAGATCGCGTTGCACAGGGCGGGGATGACCGGCGGCAGGGCGGGCTCGCCCAGGCCGGTGGGCGGATTGTCGGTGATCAGCCAGTGCACCTCCACCGGCGGCGCCGAATTCATCCGGATCAGCGGATAGGCGTCGAAATTGCTCTCAACCGCACGGCCGTTCTCGATGGTGATCTTCTGGCCGAGCGCGGCCGAAATCCCGTCGATGACCGCGCCCTGCACCTGATTCAGGGCCCCGGCCGGATTGACGATCTGGCGGCCCACGTCAGCGGCGACCCAGACCTTCTCGACGACGACCTGACCGTCCTTGTCCACGCGCGCCTGCACCACCTCGGCGAAATAGCCCAGGTGGCTGTAGTGGAAGGCCACGCCCTGGCCGGTCCCGGGCGGCAGCTTGGTCTTGCCCCAGCCCGACTTCTCGGCCGCCAGCTTCACCACCCCGCTCATCCGGCCGGCGGCGTAGGTCCCTGGGCCGGGACCGCCGACCATCGCCTTGTCGCCCAGCAGCTTCAGCCGGAACGCCACCGGGTCGGCGTTGGCCGCATGGGCCAGCTCGTCGATGAAGGACTGGATGACAAAGGCCAGCGCGTTCGAACCCGGCGCGCGTAGCGGCCCGGTCGGCACGCCCGAGGGGATGAGCGACAGGTCGTACCTGTAATTGGGGACGAACCGCGCCGGGAACTCGGTGGGAGCCATGCCGGAGCTGCGGCCGGGCTGACCGTCCTCGCCGCCCAGGGTCACGAAGTGGTCGCGCCACGCGGTCAGGTTTCCGGCCGCGTCCACCCCGCCGGACAGGAAGTGCCATCCGGCAGGGCGGTAGAAGTCGTGCCGCAGGTCGTCTTCACGGGTCCACAGCAACTTGACCGGCGCGCCGGCCTCCCGCGCGATCCAGGCAGCCTCGACCATGTAGTCGTTGGAGAGCCTGCGCCCGAAGCCGCCGCCACAGCGGATCATGTGGACGGTGATGTCCTCCGGCTTGATCCCCAGGGTCTTGGCGGTGAGCTGGCGACCCGGCTCCGGGTTCTGGGTCGGCGCCCAGATCTCGAGCTTGCCGTCCTTGAAGTGGGCCGTGCAGTTCATGGGCTCCAGCGCCGCATGGGCGATGAACGGATAGGCGTAGGCCGCCTCCACCGTCCTGGCCGCGGCCTGCAGGCCCGCCTCGACGTCGCCGTCCTTGCGCTCGGTGCGCAACGGCGCACCCTTCGACAGCGCCAACGCCTGGGCCTCGAAGCCCGCGCTCGACTGCTTGGCGGTGGGATGATCCTTCCAGACGATGTTCAGCTGCTCGCGGCCCTTGCGGGCCTGCCACCAGCTGTCGGCCACGACCGCCACCCCGGGCAGCAGGCCGTCCAGCGCCGTCCGGCCATCGACCACGAAGGCCTTGCGCACGCCCTTCACCGCCCTGGCGGCGGCGAGGTCGCAGCCGGCCACCCCGGCCCCGAAAACCGGAGCCTTTTCGAAGGTGGCGTAGAGCATGCCCGGGACCACCACATCGATGCCGAACAGCGGCTTGCCGGCGACGATGGCCGGCGTGTCGACCTGGGCCTGGAAGCTGCCGACGATCCGGTAGGTCTTGGGGTCCTTGAGCGTCAGGGTCTTGGGATCGGGCTGGGCCATGGTCGCCGCCTTGGCCGCCAGCGAGCCGTAGGTGGCCTTGCGGCCCGAGGCCCTGTGCGACACCACGCCCGACGCGGTCGTGCATTCGGAAGCGGGCACGCCCCAGTCCTTGGCTGCGGCGGCCACCAGCATGGCCCGCGCCGTGGCGCCCACCTGCCGTAGCTGGTCCCAGTGCAGGGGGGTCGCCGCGCTGCCGCCGGCGAACTGGCGGCCATAGGTGGCGGGGTCGCCGTCGGCCTGTCTGGTGCGGACCTGGCTCCAGTCCACGTCCAGCTCCTCGGCGATCATCATCGGCAGCGAGGTCTTCACGCCCTGGCCGATCTCCGGATTCTTGGCGACGATGGTCACCAGGCCGTCGGGGGCGATGGTCACATAGGCGTTGAGCTGGGCGGCGGTCGCGCCGCCGGCCGCCTTGGTCGCGCCGGCCAGGGTGAAGCTCAGCATGAATCCGCCGGCGAGGGCGC
>DASUIJ010000439.1:0-5915 GCA_036279815.1 Phenylobacterium sp.
CGGACTGGGGCGTGCATGCCTCGGGCAAGCTGAGCCCGATCTTCAGCTATGCGATCGCGGTCGTCGACGGCGCCGGCTACAAGGCGCCCCTGCGTTCCAAGGGCATGGACGTCGAGGGCCGGATCAGCGCCAAGATCGACAAGGTCAACCTGGCGATCGGCGGCTATTCGGGCAAGCTCGGCAAGGACACCCAGGGCGCGGTGACCCGCCACACCGCAACCCGGTTCAACGCCCTCGCCGCCTATGTCGACCCGAAGTACCGCGTCGGCGTCGAGTACTTCGCCGCTGAAAACTGGAACAACGTGACCACCGTCGCCTCCGACAGCTCCGACGGCTACTCGGTGTTCGGGGGGTACAACATCACCGACAAGATCGGGGTGTTCGGCCGCTACGACTGGGTGAAGCCCAACAAGGACACGGCGCCCGGCAAGAAGGACGAGTACTTCAACATGGGCGTCTCCTACAGCCCGGCGAAGATCGTCGACTTCGCCGTGGTCTATAAGCGCGACCAGGTCGAGCGCGGCACGCTCTCGACCTCCAACGGGACGATCGGCGGCTCCAACAAGGGGACCTACGACGAGCTCGGCCTGTTCGGCCAGCTTCGCTGGTGATCGACGTCGAAGGCCCTAGGGCCTTCGAAGCCATCCCTGACGCTGAAGGCCCGCCGCCCCCGCGGCGGGCCTTTTTCGCGGGGGTGCGACAGGCTCCTGGACACTCCGCCGCCATTCCGGACCCGGCGACTTCGGTCTCGGCCTTCCTAGGCGGACGCCTCGCCGACCGGGGCCATGTCCGCAAGCCTGGACTGGATGATCGAGCCGCCGGCCAGGGTCCGGCTGACCGGGCATCGATCGGCGATCTCCAGCAGCCTCGCCCTTTCCTCCGTCGAAAGATCGCCCTCGAGACGGATCTCGCGCTCGAAGACATTCTTGGTCGCGCCGTCGGAAGCGCGGACGGCATGGGTCACGCGCACCTCGATCCAGTCCAGCGGCCAGCCCTTGCGCGTGGCGTAGCCGCGCAGGGTCATGGTCGTGCAGGCGCCCAGTCCGGCCAGCAGGAACTCGAACGGATCGGGGCCGGCGTTGTGACCGCCGGCGGAAACCGCCTCGTCCGCCAGCAGGTGATGCGGACCGATGTCGATCGAAGCGCCGAAGGGACCGTCGCCCGTCTCGGAGACAACCGCCAGGCGGGGCGGAACCTGGCCGGTCTCACTCATCGTCCTGGCCGTCGTCTCCGGAATCCACCAGGTGGAACTCGTGCCAGATCCCGTTGAGGATGCCGAAGGCGACCGCGAGGCCCAGGCCGAGCACCCAGGTGAAATACCACATGGTCGAGGCTCCTTAGTAGAGGTCGGGATTGGTGGAGAGCGCGCCGACGGAGGATCGCCCCCACAGCACTTTGTAGACCCAGGCCGTGTAGACCAGGACGATCGGCAGGAAGACCACCGTGACCAGCAGCATGATGAAGAGCGTCATGTGGCTGGACGAGGCGTTCCAGACCGTGAGGCTGGACTTGGGGTCGATGCTGCTCGGCAGGATATAGGGGAACATCGACAGGCCGACCGTCGAGATGACGCCCAGGGCGGAGAGCGAGGAGCCGGCGAATGCCGGGAGCTCCCGGCCTGCGCGGACCCCCACGAATGCGAGCGCGGCGCCGAGGAAACCCAGGACCGGCGCCGCCCACATCCAGGGATATGCCCCGAAGTTGCCGAGCCAGGCGCCGGACGCCGCGAGGGTCGAGGCGCGCAGCGGATTGGATGGCCCGGCCGGATCGACGACCCCGTCGAGGCGATAGCCCAGGCCGCCGAACGCCGCGAAGGCGTAGCCGACGGCGAAGAGCACGATGGCCGCGAGGGCGGCGATCGATCCGAAGCTGCGCGCGCGGTCGCGCACTGCGCCATGCTCGGCCTTGATGGTGAGCCACGCCGCGCCGTGGGTGACGAGCATCGCGACCGAGAGAAGACCGCAGACCAGGGTGAACGGGGTGAAGAGGCCGAAGAACGTGCCTTCGTAGGTGGCGCGCAGATCCCCGTCGAGGCGGAAGGGAACGCCTTGCAGGACGTTGCCGACCGCAACGCCGAACACCAAGGCCGGCGCGAAGCCGCCGACGAACAGCGCCCAGTCCCAGGTGGCGCGCCAGGCCTTCGACGGGCGCTTGGAGCGATATTTGAAGCCGACGGGACGCAGGATCAGGGAGGCCAGGACCGCGAACATCGCCAGATAGAAACCTGAGAAGCTGACCGCATAGACGAACGGCCAGGCGGCGAAGATCGCGCCCCCGCCCAGGATGAACCACACCTGGTTGCCTTCCCAGGTCGCGCCGATGGTGTTGATCACCATCCGCCGCTCGCCGTCATTGCGCGCGACAAACGGCAGGAGGGCGGCCACGCCGAGGTCGAAGCCGTCGGTGAGCGCAAACCCGATCAGCAGCACGCCCATCAGGCCCCACCAGATGACCCTGAGGGTCGGGTAGTCGAGGGGGATATCCATCGCTCGGACTCCTTATTCGGCCGGAGACAGGTGGATGGCGGCCGCCCCGCCGTCATCTGGTTGGTCGTGGTGAGCGTAGGGACCGCGCCGGATCGTCCGCACGATCAGGCCGACCTCGACGACGGCCAGGGCGCCGTAGAGCAATGTGAAGCCGATGATCGTGGTCCAGACCTGCGCGACCGTGAGGCTGGAGGCCCCCAGGAAGGTGGGCAGCACGCCCTCGACGGCCCAGGGCTGACGACCAAGTTCGGCCAGCAGCCACCCGGCCTCCACCCCGATCCACGGCAAGGGCATGATGGCCACGGCGGTCCACAGGATCCACTTCGTGTCGCACCTTCGCAGCGTGACCAGCAGAAAGGCGGCGGCGAAGACGGCGACCTGCAGGAAGCCGATCCCGGCCATGATCCGGAACACCCAGAACATCACCGGCACATTGGGCACCGTATCCCAGGCCGCCTTCTGGATCGTCGCCCTGTCGGCGGTGCGCGGGTCCGACACGTAGCGTTTGAGCAGCAGGCCGTAGCCGAGGTCCCGTCGGCTGAGTTCGAAGTCGGCGCGGGCGGCCATGTCGGCGGGATTGGCCTTCAATCGCTCCAGGGCGTCATAGGCCCTAACCCCGCCCTCGACGCGGGTCTCGGCGACCGCCACCAGGGGAAGGATGCCGGCGACGGGCTTGTCGATGCTGCGGGTGGCGATCAGGCCCAGGACATAGGGAATCTTGATTTCCGCATGGGTCTTCCGATCCGCCAGGCTGGGAATGCCGAAGGCGGTCAATCCAGCCGGGGCCGGCTCGGTCTCCCACATGGCCTCGAGCGCCGCGAGCTTCATTTTCTGGTTGTCGGTCAGCGCGTAGCCGCTCTCGTCGCCGAGCACGACGACCGACAGGGCCGAGGCGAGGCCGAAGGATGCGGCCACGGCGAAGGAGCGCTTGGCGATCCGGGGCCATTTGCCCTGCAGCAGCAGAATCGCCGAGACGCCCAGCACGAAGACGGAAGCCGTGACGTAGCCGGCGCTGACGGTGTGGACGAACTTGGCCTGGGCGACCGGGTTGAACAGCACCTCGCGGAAGCTCGTGACCTCCATCCGCATGGTGTCGGGGTTGAAGGCCGCGCCCACCGGGTTCTGCATCCAGCCGTTGGCGATCAGGATCCACAGGGCCGAGAGATTGGAGCCCAGGGCGACCATGAACGTCACGAACAGGTGGGCCTGCCTGGAAAGGCGTTCCCAGCCGAAGAACATCAGGCCGACGAATGTGGCTTCCAGGAAGAAGGCCATCAGGCCCTCGATCGCCAGCGGCGCCCCGAAGATGTCGCCGACATAATGCGAGTAGTAGGACCAGTTGGTCCCGAACTCGAACTCCATGGTCAGGCCGGTGGCGACGCCCAGCACGAAGTTGATGCCGAATATGGACGCCCAGAACCGCGTGATCGTCCGCCAGATCGGGCGGCCGGTCATGACATAGATGCTCTCCATGATGACCAGCAGGAAGGAGAGGCCCAGCGTGAGGGGCACGAAGAGAAAATGGTACATCGCCGTCAAGGCGAACTGCAGCCGGGAGAGTTCGACGACACCCATATCCATGGCTCAACCCTCTTTCTTGGCGGCACTCAACACCCGCAGGCCTAGCGATGCAATATCCCTATATTCTCATATGCGAATATCTGAAATCATAGCGCGGTGACCGTCCCGGATATCGCGCCAGATAGAACCTTTCTCAAGGTGCGCGGACGTGCAGCCCATGCACCCTCCGCGCAGCTCCTCGCCTTGATGCTGGTCAACGCAGCCGGCGCGGCGGCCTTCGCCCTGGCGCTGACGGCGGTGTTGTCCAAAGGCGCCTCCCTGGCCGCGCTTGGCGGGCTCGCCGCGGCCCTGGCGGTGCGCGCCCTGGCGGCATGGGCCGCGTCGCAGATCGCGGCGCGACATGCCTTGCGGGTCAAGTCGCAACTGCGCCGGGACGCCTTGGCCGCCGTGCTGGCCAGGGGGCGCGGGGACGCCGCCTCCATCGGTGAAGCGGTGGGCGTCGTCGTCGACGAGATCGAGGCCGTCGACGGCTATTTCAGCCAGTTTCAGCCCGCCGAGCTGGCAGCCAGGGTCGGGCCTCCGGTGATCGCCGGGGTCGTCGCCCTGGCCAGTCCGGTCTCGGCCGCGATCCTGCTGGGGACCCTCGTCCCGTTCGTGGCGATCATGGCCCTGGCCGGAGGCGCGGCCGGCGCCGAGGCCATGCGCCAGTTCGAAGCGCTCGCCAGGCTCTCGGGACACTTTGTCGACCGTGTGCGCGCCCTGCCGGTCATCCTGGCCTTCGAGGCGCAGGCGGCGGAGACCGCACGGGTCGGCGCGGCCTCCCAGGAGGTCAGCAACCGCACTCTCGGAGTCCTGAGGATCGCCTTCATCTCGACAGCGGCCCTGGAGTTCTTCGCCGCCCTGGCGGTCGCTCTGGTGGCCGTCTATTGCGGATTCTCACTCCTGGGCCTGCTCCCCTTCAGGGTTCCCGAGACCCTGGACTTCCAGCGGGCGTTCTTCGCCCTCGCCCTCGCCCCGGAGTTCTACGCCCCCCTGCGCCGACTGGCGGGCGCGTATCACGAGAAGCAGCTGGGTGAAGCCGCCGCGGCCCGGTTCCGTCCGCTGCTTGAAGCCGCGCCATCACCGCCGGGACAGGCCATTGCGATCGCCGAGGCGCCGGAGGTTCGGCTGCGCGGGGTCATCCTGCGCTTTGGCGACCTGACGATCGGTCCCATCGATGCGGTCGCCGCGGCGGGAGGCCTGACGGCCCTCGTGGGGCCGACAGGTTCGGGAAAGACCTCTCTGCTCGCCGCCATCCTGGGCGCGGCGCCCCTGGAAGCCGGATCGGTGGAGATCGGCGGCCGGCGAATCGGCGATCCGAGCGGCTGCGCCGGCTACGCCGCCTGGGCGGGGCAGACGCCCGCCTTCCTGCCGGGCACGATTCTGGAAAACCTGATGGCGGCCGGACCCGGCGTCTCATGCGACGACGCCCTGGCCATGGCGGGACGGGTCGGCCTGTCGCGGGCCCTGGCGCGGCGAGCCGAGGGGATCGACACCGTGCTGGACGAACGCGGCTCGGGCCTGGCGGGCGGCGAGCGAAGGCGGCTCGCCCTGGCCCGGGCCCTGCTCAAGCCGGTTCCCCTCGTGCTGCTCGACGAACCAACCGCCGATCTCGACGCCGGGGCCGAAGCTGAAACCATCCGCCTCATCCGCGCGCTCGGGCGTGATCGAACGGTGATCGTGGCGACCCATTCCGAGGCCCTGGCCTCCGTCGCCGACCAGGTGGTGAGGCTCGGATGACCCATCGCTCTCCTGTCGGTGCGTTCCTGGTCCGCCAAAGAAGACTGCGGCGTGGCGACCTGCTGATCGCCGCCCTCGCCGGCGCGGCGACGGCGGCGGCGGCCACCCTGCTCCTTGGCCTGTCCGGCT
>DASUIJ010000440.1:0-8724 GCA_036279815.1 Phenylobacterium sp.
TAAACACGTTCTACAACCGCGTCCGCCGGCGGCTGGGCTTCGGCTACTGGAGCCTGTCGGCGTTCCTCAAGACCCGGGTGAAGAACGCCCTGCAATTCATCGAGAACTTCGAAAGCGCCGTGGCCGAGGAGGCGCGGCGGCGCGGGGTGGACGGCGTGATCTGCGGGCACATCCACAAGGCGGAGATGCGCGAGATCGAAGGCGTGGTCTATATCAACGACGGCGACTGGGTGGAGAGCTGCACGGCGGTCGCGGAGCATCCGGACGGGCGGATGGAGATCCTGGAGTGGGCGCGGCTGCGCTCCTGGTCGGCCATCGACCGCAGCGTCCCCGAGGCCGTGGCGGCCTGACAGGCGTCATTGACAGCGAAGCTGAATTGACGACAGGCTCGCTGTCATGAGCATCCCCCCGTCTCGCTACGTGTCCAGCCTGCGCGATCGCCAGAAGGCCGAGACCCACGACCAGATCCTGGGGGCCGTGGGCCGCAAGCTGGAGTCCGGCAATCTCGAGGACCTGAGCTTCGCCGAGATCGCCGCCGAGGCCGGAGTGGGCGAGCGCACCGTCTATCGCCACTTCCCCACCCGCGAAGCCCTGATGGGCGCCTTCTGGGCCTGGCTGCAGACCCAGGCCATGGTCCCGCCCAGGCCCGCCAAGACCCGGGTCCGCGACGCCGTCCGCACCCGCGTCGACGGCCAGAAGCCCATGCGCATCCTGGTCGTCACCGACGCCTGGGAGCCGCAGGTCAACGGCGTGGTCCGCACCCTCACCCGGGTGATCAAGGAAATGCGCGAGATGGGCCACACGGTCGAGGTGATCAGCCCCGACCAGTTCAAGACCTTCCCCCTGCCCACCTACGCCGAGATCAAGGTGGCGGTCGGCGCATACGAGCCGGTGCAGGAGCGGTTCAAGGCCTTCGAGCCGGAGGCCATCCACATCGCCACCGAGGGTCCGCTGGGCCTGGCCGCGCGGCGCATCTGCGTGGAGTGGAAGCTGCCCTTCACCACCAGCTACCACACCCGGTTCCCGGAATATGTCTCGGCCCGGCTGCCTTTGCCCCTGGCCGCCGGCTACGCCTACATGAAGTGGTTCCACAAGCCGTCGGGCCGCCTGATGGTCGCCACGCCCACCATGCGCGACGAGCTGGAGCAGCACGGCTTCCGCAACATCACCGCCTGGTCCCGCGGGGTCGACACCATCCAGTTCCATCCCCGGACGCCGGAGGAGCCGGACGTGTTCGCGGGCCTTCAGCGGCCGATCTTCCTTTCGGTGGGCCGGGTGGCGGTGGAGAAGAACATCGAGGCTTTCCTGGGCCTCGACCTGCCGGGCACCAAGGTCGTGGTGGGCGACGGCCCGCAGAAGGACGAGCTGACCGCGAAGTACCCCAAGGCGGTGTTCACCGGCGCCAAGTTCGGCGACGAGCTGGCGGCGCATTTCTCCTGCGCCGACGTCTTCGTGTTCCCCTCGCTGACCGACACCTTCGGCCTGGTGATCCTGGAGGCCATGGCGGCCGGAACGCCGGTGGCGGCCTATCCCGCGCCCGGCCCCATCGACATCATCCCCGGGTCGGGCGCCGGCGCGCTGGCCGCCACAGCGACCGAGGGCCTGCGCGAGGCGTGCCTGGAAGCCCTGAAGCTGGATCGCGCCCAGGTGCGCCGGTTCGCCGAGGGCTTTTCCTGGCGCGCCTGCGCCGAGGACTTCGTGCGCAACCTGCAGCCCTATCCTGAGCCGGAGAAGACGCGCTTCTGGCGCAGGCTGCGCCGGCTGGCCCGCGTACGCCGGCGCAGGCCCGAGGCGGCCTGACCGGCCGGCGCCGCCGCGGGACAAAAATCACGAAAAACGCCGCGGCTCCTTTCGGAACCGCGGCGCTCTACTCGGACGCCGAGAGAGGGTCGGCGCGCGTTTCGTCAGGACGCCGGGCGGGCCATCGGCGGCAGCTTCTGGGCCGCGTCCTTCATGCTCTCGTGCACGCCCTGGGGCAGCGGGATCAGACCGCGGCCCTGCAGGTAGCCGCCCCGGCCGGTGGCCGCGTCGGAGACGAACTCGTTGACGAAGTCGCCCAGGCCCTGGGTGACGCCGATGTTCGCCTTCTTGACGTAGATGTAGAGCGAGCGGGACAGCGGATAGGAACCGTCGGAGACTGTGCCGGCCGAGGGCTTCACGCCGTTGACCGACGCGCCCTTGATCTTGTCCATGTTCTCTTCGAGGTAGGACCAGCCGAACACGCCGAGCGAGCCCGGTGTCTTGGTCAGCGTCTGGACGATGGCGTTGTCGTTCTCGCCGGCGTCCACCCAGCCGTCCTTGCGCAGGGGATCGACCAGTTCCTTGAACTTCTTCTCGTTGTCCGAACGGATCGCGTCGATGGTCGGGAACTTCTTCGCGCCCGCTTCGATGGCCAGTTCGACAAAGGCGTCGCGGGTGCCGGAGGTGGGCGGCGGGCCGTAGACCAGGATCTTGTTGCCGGGCAGGCCGGCGCCGACCTCGTCCCAGGTCTTGTAGGGATTGGGGACGAACTTGCCGTAGCGCAGCACATTGGCCGCCAGGCCCAGATACAGGGCGTCGGTCTTGATGCTGTAGTCCGGGCCGTCCTTGTCGGTGGCCACCACGATGCCGTCGAAGCCGATCTTGATCTGGACGATGTCCTTCACGCCCTTGGCGGCGCAGGCGTCGAACTCCGACTTCTTCATCGGACGCGAGGCGTTGGCGATATCGGGGAAGCCGTCCCCCGTGCCCGAGCAGAACAGCTTGATGCCGCCGCCGGTGCCGAGGCTCTCGACCTTCGGAGCCTTGCGGCCGGTCTTCTTGGCGTAGTTCTCGGCCACGCGGGTCGAGAACGGAAAGACGGTGGAGGAGCCGGCGGCCCAGACGTAGTCGCGGGCGGCGAAGGCCGGCGCGCTGGTGGCGCTGAGCGCCAGGACGGCGGCGCAGCCCAGCAGCGCCTTGGAGGTCGTGTGGATCTTCATGGGATTTGTCTCCTGATCGTTGGCGCCGGGACCTAGAAGTCCAGCTGGGCGCGCATCTGGAATTGGTTGATCTTCACGTCCCGGCCGGGGCCGGGATTGTTGATGTCGGCGTTGGTGTAGTTGGCCTGCAGCCGCACGTAGGAGGTCGGGTAGTAGTTGGCCCCGAGGGTCCAGCCCTGGTACTTGCCGGCGTCCTGGCTGAGGGTACGGCCCGCCGCGGTGGCCGCCGACTTGTAGGCGTCCGTGAGGTCGGCGTAGTCGTAGCGCGCCAGCAGCTCCACCCCGCCCATGCCGCCGGCGGTGATCGGATTGACGATCTTGGGACGGCCGAACTCGCCCTTGGCCGGGTCGTAGTTCCGGCTCTCGCCCGTGGGCCAGAAGCTCACGAAGGCGTAGCCCACCTTGACGTCGGGATCGCGGCCGCCGCCCGCCACGGTGTTCAGGCGGTTGACCTTGATGTCGGCGTATTCGCCCTGCGCGGAGAACGGCCCGTGGACCCAGGCGCCTTCGACGCCCCAGGTGGTGTCGGTGTCGCCCAGGGCGCCGGTCTGCAGGTAGCGGCCGCTGTCGCCATAGCCGGTGCCCGGACGGGCGGCGAAGTTGAAGGCGTTCTCGTCGCCATGGTTCCGGTAGCGGGCGAAGGCGCCCACATGGACCTTGTCGGCGTCGGTGAGCACCGGGGCGTAGCTGCCGCGGACCGTCCAGCCCACGCGCTCCTTGGAGCCCGGATTGGCGCTCGCCGTGTTGTTCACGTCGGCGGAGTTGATCGAGTTGCCCTGCAGGGCGCCGGTCAGGGTCCAGTTGGCGCCGTTGAACTTGGCCACCGCCGAGAGGACGTAGCTGTCCGGGCCCATGTCGCCGTAGGGACCGCGGTCCATGAACGAGAGGAACCGGGTCGAGGTCAGGTTCTCCAGGCCGGCGGCCTTGATGTTGCCGACCATCAGCGAGGTCATCTCGTTGGGCTTGTACTCGATGACCACGTCGTCCCAGGACCAGGCCCCGCCGTTCACGGCGCCGCCCTCGGCCTTGTAGGCGATGTAGTTGTTGAGCTTTCCCTCGACGCCCAGGAAGGCCTGGCGGCCGCGGACGTTGGAGGTCTTGTAGTCGGCCAGCGGCGCGTCGCGCTTCACGTCCTGGTAGACATAGTCGATCAGAATCCGGCCACGGACCTTGAACTGCACGTCGTCATTGGTCCACTGCGGCGCGCCCTTCCAGGCGACGGTGGTGTCCTGCGCGCTCGCGGCGCCGGCCGCCAGCAGCGACACGCACAGCGCCGCGCCGGCGCAGAGCGAGGTCTTGATGGTCATCTTCGAGATCCTTGTCAGCTTATCCCCGAGAGCCCGGTCGGGCTTGAGGGGGGCTTACCGGTCCCGCGTGACGGTCCGGCCACCGATCGATGACAGTCAGGTCGCCGTTTTGTGACAGTTTGTCTGTGGCGGGATGAACGGCGCCACCGTCCCTCCAAAGCGCTCTAGAGCAGGCGAGAGCGGATGGTCTGGCTGAGCAGGTCGATCAGGGTCACCGCGCAGACGATGACGATCGAGATCGCGGCGGTGAGCGAGTAGTTGAAGCTGTTCAGGCTGTCGAACAGGATCTGGCCGATGCCGCCGGCGCCGATCAGGCCCAGCACCGTGGCGCTGCGGCTGTTCGATTCGAACCGGTAGAGGGCGTAGGAGGTCCACAGCGGGGCGACCTGCGGGATCACGCCCCAGACCACTTCCTGCAGCGGCGCGGCGCCGGTGGCGCGCACGCCCTCGACCGGGCCGCGGTCGATGGACTCGACGGCCTCGGCGAAGAGCTTGGCCAGCACGCCGCCGGTGTTGAGCGAGAGCGCCAGCACCCCGGCGAAGGGCCCGAGCCCCACGGCCACCAGGAAAGCGGTGCCCAGCACCAGGTCCGGCACCGAGCGAATCAGGTCCATCAGCCTGCGGACGGGAAGCTGGATGAAGGGCGGGGCGACGTTGCGCGCCCCCATCAGGCCCATGGGGATGGCGAAGACGATGGCCAGGGTGGTGCCCCACATGGCCATCTGGATGGTCAGCCACATCTTGGCGACGAGGTTGGGCCAGTCGGAGAAGTCGGGCTTGAGGAAGCCCGAGCCGAACTGCCGCATGTTCTCGGAATTGGAGAACAGCAGCGGGAACTTGGTCATCTCCGCCGGGCCGAAGCTGGCGATCAGCATGACGATGATCCCGCCCCACAGGACGAAGTCGAACGCCCGCTGGCCCAGGGGGCGGACGGGGGGCTCGAGGTGGGCGGGGTCGAGGGTCGCGGCCATGGTCTATTGCGCGCTGAGGGGCTGGCCGGTCTTGGCCTGGAGGGCGGCCTCCTCGGCCTTGATCGCGTCATAGGCCTTCTGGGCCTGGGCGATCTTCGCCGGGTCCTTGGCGTTCCTGGCTTCCTGCAGGTTCTCGGACGCCTCCATCTCGCGCACCGCCAGCAGGTGGTTGTTGTCCGCGGGCTTGAAGCCGCCGATGGAGATCTTGGCCAGCAGGGCCCGCTGGCGCTCGGCCTCCGGGCCCTCGCCCTGGGCGTAGGTCAGGAAGAACTGGCGCAGCTTCTCCTTGACCGCCGGGTCCAGGTCCTTGCGCCAGATGATCGGGTCCTCCGGCAGGCGCGGCGAGGTCCAGATCACCCGGACCTTGTCGACGATGGTGGGCTTGCCCTGGGCAGCGTTGGCGACGTCGCGCTCGCGCTGAAGGCGCAGCGAGGTGGAGTTGCCGGTGGCCGCGTCCAGCACGCCGCTGGCGACGCCCATCAGGTTGGACCCGTGGTTCGCCGACTTGACGGTCTTGAAGCACTTCTGGATGTCCACGCCGGCCGGCGAGAACAGGTAGGTCTTCGGCGCCAGGGTGCCCGAGGTGGACTTGGCGTCGCCGATGCCGAAGGTCAGGGTGCGGTCGCACTTCAGCAGGTCCTCGAGCGTGGTCGTGCTCTTGGCCGGCACGATCACGACGGAGGTGTAGCCGTCGTCGCCGCTGGGATCGAAGGTGCGGGCGAAGATCTCGCCGTCGGCGCGGCGCACCGCCTCCAGGCCCGAGAAGTTGGTGAACCAGCCGAAGTCCGTCTGCTTGAAGCGCAGGGCCTCGACCAGGGCGGTGTAGTTGGCGCCGAAGAAGGGCACGATCTTCAGGCCCGTGGATTTCTCCATGTCGGCGATGATCGGCTTCCAGAAGGCTTCCAGGCTGGACGCGCTTTCCGGGGCGACGATCGAGAACCGCAGGGGCTGGTTCTTGCCGTCGGGCGCCTTGTTCTGGTCCTCGGTCCGGGCGCAGCCGGCCAGGGCGAGCGCGCCGAGTCCGGCCGCCGACAGGAGCAGGCGACGCCGCGCGAGGCTTTGGGGAATCATTTGGGCGCTCCTTCCCAGAATACGTCCTCGTATTCCGGGCCGTAGATATCGATGAGTTGCCTGGTCTCCAGGCCCGAGGGCAGCCCATCATAGACCATCTTGCCGGCCTTCAGCGCGATGACGCGATCGCAGTAGCGCAGGGCGTAGTCCACCTGGTGCAGGGTGACCACCACCGTCAGGCCGTCGACGCGGTTGAGCTCGCGCAGAATCTCCATGACCTTGCGGGCGGAGACGGGGTCGAGCGAGGCCACCGGCTCGTCGGCCAGGATGATCTTGGCCTTCTGCACCAGGGCCCGGGCGATGGCGCCGCGCTGCTGCTGGCCGCCGGACAGGGTGTTGGCGCGCTGGGCGGCGTATTCGGCGACGCCGACCCGCGCCAGGGCGGCCATGGCCGCGGACTGGGTTTCCTTCGGCCAGGCGCCGAACAGGCCACGGACGAAGGGGATCCGGCCCAGGCTGCCCAGGGCCACGTTGCTGAACAGGGTCAGCCGGCCGACCAGGTTGAACTGCTGGAAGATGAAGCCGATTCGGATGCGCGCCTCGCGGACCCGCTTGGAGACCCTGCCGTCCGCCTGCACCGACACGCCGAAGGCCTCGATCACGCCGGGACCGCCGTCGATGGTCTGCAGGCCGGAGATCGAACGCAACAGGGTGGACTTGCCCGAACCGGAGGGGCCGATCAGGGCGATCATCTCGCCCTTGGAGACATTCAGGGACACGCCATCGAGCGCCTTGCGGGCGCCAAAGGTCTTCGAGGCGTTCCGCACGGACAGAACGGCGGCGTCAGGCATGGATGGCGAAACTTCCCCGGGTCGTCACGCGCAAGGGGCGGAGCCAGTCTGGATCGCACGGCCTTGCGATGGCTTCATGACATGCCCGGAGCCCGGCGGTCCAGCGCCGGTTGACACCCCGCGGCCGCCAATGAATCGGACGGTCGCGGCGCCCCGTCGAAAAGGCCGTGAATCCTTGCTGTGGAACGCCTTGCGCAAGCCCTGACGCCGTCAGGGTTTGGTGAAGATTTGTTCAATCGAAAACAAACCGCTTTACATGGGGGGGCATCGCCCCTAAATCGCACGGCTCCGGCGGACCCGATGTCCTCAAAAGCGCTGCTAACGCCGGATTGGGTTCAACAATCCGTTGGGGGTTGCGTGAGGTGCATAGGTACCATACGCCCCTGGACCTGGTCCGTGAGCGGTCGCCGGAACGTCCTGTCGCCATTGCGCGACCGGACGCGGTGGCCGTAGCGGCGCGCTGGTTCCAGGACAAGTTCAAGGGCGACGTCTTCTACGCTGTCAAAGCGAACCCTTCGCCATGGGTCATCGAGACCCTGGCCGCGAACGGGGTGACGTCCTTCGATGTGGCCTCGATCCCCGAGATCGAGCTGGTGGCGGAATTCGCGCCGGGATCCCGCATGGCTTTCATGCACCCGGTGAAGAGCCGCAAGGCGATCGCGGCCGCCTATTTCGATCATGGCGTCCGGACCTTCGCCCTCGACACCCATGAGGAGCTGGCCAAGATCCTGCAGGCGACGGGCGGGGCCAAGGACCTGAACCTGATGGTTCGCCTGGCCGCCTCGTCGGACGGCGCGGCCTACTCGCTGTCGGGCAAGTTCGGGGTCGAGGCGCATGACGCCCCGGCCCTGCTGCTGGCCGCCCGCCGGGCGACCCAGGAGCTGATGGGCGTCTCCTTCCACGTGGGCAGCCAGTGCATGCGTCCGACCGCCTACCAGGCGGCGATGACCCAGGCCTCGCGCGCCCTGGTCCGGGCCGGCGTCTTCGCCGACGTGGTCGACGTGGGCGGCGGCTTCCCCTCGGTCTATCCGGGCATGGTGCCTCCGGCGCTGGACGACTACATCGACTCGATCGACCGCGGATTCGCCGAGATGATGGTTCACGAGACCACCGAGCTGTGGTGCGAGCCCGGCCGGGCCCTGGTGGCGGAAGCCTCCTCGGTGCTCACCAAGGTGGAGCTGAAGAAGGGCGACGCGCTCTATCTGAACGACGGGTCGTACGGCTCGCTGTTCGACGCGGCGCATTCCAAGTGGCCCTTCCCGGTCAAGCTGATGCGCGAAGAGAACGGCGAGGCCTTCGAGGTCGAAGGGCCGCTCAAGCCCTTTCGTTTCTACGGACCGACCTGCGATTCCATCGACCACATGCCCGGCCCCTTCTGGCTGCCCGAGGACGTCCGCGAGGGCGACTATGTGGAAATCGGCATGCTGGGCGCCTACGGCGTGGCGATGAGCACCCGCTTCAACGGATTCGGCGAAGCCGAATTCGCCGAGGTGGACGATGCGCCCATGGCCTCGATGTACGGCCTGGCGAGACGTTCGATCCCGGTTCCCCGCAAGGAGACCCCGAACGTCGTGAAGCTGTCGCGGGCCCGCAACAAGAAGCGCCGGCGGAAATAAGCCGGCGG
>DASUIJ010000441.1:0-14599 GCA_036279815.1 Phenylobacterium sp.
GAATTCCACCACCGCCGCCTGCTCTCCATCCAGCGGGCCGCCATTCAGGCGGCCAGCGCGGAGCTCGACCTCGGTGACACCCTTCTTCACGTAGGGGCTGTAGACCTTGTTGGAGAGCCCCGGCTCAGCCATCGCCACGCCTGACCAGGCCAAGACCGCCGCCGCCACTGCAGCGAAACACCACGAACCACGCACCTGAAACGCCCCCTTGCAGTTGATAATCAGTCGCATAATAGCTTGCGAACGATTGTCAATTGCATCATTGCTTTGGTGCGACACTGGAGTTCCCGAATGCGCCTCACCCTCGCCGCCGCCCTTGCGTCCGCCTTGTTGGCCGGAGGGGCTTCCGCTGCCGACGCCACCCCTGAACCGCACGAGGTCACGTTGACGCTCAAAGACCACCGCTTCACGCCAGACTCCGTCGAGGTGCCCGCCGGCCAGCGGATCAGGATCGTCCTGATCAATCAGGATGCCGCCACCGAAGAGTTCGACAGCGAGGATCTGCAGGTGGAGAAGGACGTCACCCCGAATGGCAAAGTCAGCTTTGTCGTCGGACCCCTGAGCGCGGGGGCGTACAGCTTCATGGGCGAACTGCACGCCGACACCGCGACCGGAACGGTCACTGCGGTTGCGGCCCCCTGAGGCTGTCTGGCCGAGCGTTTCCGGCCAAGACTCGTGACAGACGCCAGCCAGGCAGGGCGGCGCTCGCGAATCCATCCACCCCTCTGTCAGTCCAGTAGCAGCGTGAGCACGGCTGGTTCAGGAAGCGTTCAGGTGGGAAGGCCGAGCCTCCGGGCAGGAGGATCCGATGAAATTCAGAAGCCTCGCTTGGGTCGGCGCTACGGCCCTCTGCAGCATGACGATCGCATCGACCAGCTCTGCCCGGGACTACAGCTACCGCAGCTACCGCGACGGTTGTACGGACCGAATTCACAACAACGGAACGACCGGGGCAATCCTGGGCGGTCTCGCAGGCGCTGCCCTAGGCGCCAATCTCGCGGCCCACCATGGGGGCCGGACCGGGAGCGCGCTGTTGGGCGCCGCCGCCGGGGCGGCTGTGGGCAACAACATCGCCCGCTCCAGCACCAAGAGCAGCTGTCGTGGGTATCGACATGCCTATCGCCCGTCGTCCTATGCCTACCGCAATCCTGCGCGCTACGAGGGCTATGGCATGGCGCCCTACGATGGCTACGGTTACCAGGGGCCCTACTACGCCCAGCCCTTTGTGTCCGCCTACGGCGGTTACGACGACTACGGCTCAGCCTACGAGCCCCGCCGTCACAGCCGACATCACGCCCATCACGATCATGACGACGACGAGTAGCCTTCGGCGGATTCCGGGATCACCGGACGCGGCCTGACGCTGCCTTTAGCCACCCTCGCGTCGGGCCAACGCCTGAACCTTAGCCTTGCTCGAGCGTTGTCGTGTCGAGCCGGTACGCGCTCATCGACCAAGAGCGAGCCCTCCTGGCGTCAGGGGGCGGCGACCCATTTGTCCAGGCGGATGGGCGCGAGGTCCTAAGGAGGAAACGGTGACGATCAGCAGGAAAATTTGCGCCCTGGCCACGGCGGCGCTTGTGGGCGCCGTGGCCGTCGGTCCGGTGGCCGCCCAGCCCTATTCCGGACCGTCCTACCGGGACCAGGCGCCCTATCCGTCCAGCGGGTACCAGGACAGCGCGCGCCGAAATCCAACGGATGACGCCTACCGCGCGGGCTATCGCGCGGGATATCAGGCCGGCCGCCAGAAGGCGCGCTACGATGACCGGCCGGCGCCCGCCAACTATTACGGAAGCGGCGATCCCAGCCAGCGCTGGCGCGAACGCTACGGCCAGACCTACACCTACAACGATGACCGCTATTATCAGGAATGCCGCAACAAGGCGGACCCCGCCGGGATCATCGCCGGGGCGCTGATCGGCGGGTTGCTCGGCAACGCGGCTGGCCGCGGCGGCGGACGAACGGGCGCGACGGTGGCGGGCGTCATCGTTGGAGGCGCCCTGGGCGCAGGCTTGACCAAGAGCCTCGATTGCGGGGACCGGAGCTACGCCTACAAGACCTATTACGACGGCTTCAATTCAGGGCGTCCCAACAGCAATTGGCAGTGGGACAATCCCGACAATGGCCATTACGGCGACTTCCGCGTGCGCGACTATTACACCGACCACTATGGCTTCCGGTGCGCCAACTACACGCAGCAGATCTACATCGATCGAGAGCCGGAAGTGAGCAGCGGTCGGGCCTGTCAGCAGCCGGACGGCACCTGGGCGATCGTCAACTGAGCCGCCCCTCGTTTCGCCGCCCCAATCAAAATTTCAGCGCACAGGAGAAGACCATGCGCCCAATTCTAGCCGCCGTTCTGACCGTGGCCTTGAGTGGCCTCAGCCTTTCGGGCGCCCTGGCCCAAGAGACGGGGCCCGCGAAGGTCGCCCAGACCTCGCTCGGCCCGGCGCTCACGGACGCGAGGGGGATGACCCTCTACACATTCACCCGGGACATGACGGGCTATTCGAACTGCAATGGCCCCTGCGCGGCGGCCTGGCCGCCACTCCTCGCGCCCGCGGACGCCAAGGCCGGCGGCGACTGGACGATCATCCTGCGGGACGATGGGAAGCGCCAGTGGGCCTACAAGGGCAGCGCCCTCTATGGCTGGAGTAAGGACGCTGCGCCCGGCGACGTCACGGGAGACGGCGCGGACAATGGAAAGTGGCACGTCGCCAAGCCCTAGCGGCGTCAACCCTGACATGAATGGCGCCTGACCTCCGCTCTCAGGTCAGGCTCATGGCACACCTGCTCCATTGGCGATGCGCTTCAAGGCGCCTCAACAATGGATAGGCAGATGAAAAAGCTCTTTGGCGCCCTGCTGGCGGCGGCCGCGATCGGCGCTGTCGCCAGCCCCGCCCTGGCCCACTCCGACGACGAAGACGACAACGGGGGCTACAGCCAGTACTTCGGCGGCCATCAGAACTTCGACGCCCTCTATCAGCATGACTGGCAAGGCATCCAGCACGGCCTGAGCGATCGCTCCTATACCCCGCGCGAAGCGCGCTACTTCGTCATGCAGCTGCGGAGCATTCGCCAGCGGGAGGCTTACTTCCGTTCCCGCGACGGTTGGCTGAGCCCGCAGGAAGGCCGCGACATTCAGGTGCGCCTGGAGCGCCTGCACGAGGTGATGCACCAGGCGCATGAGGACGGCCACGCGCAGGACGACTGGAACAACTCCAGCCCGGCCTATCGCGGTTACAGCGGCTACGATCAGTACAGCGGCAATGGCGGCGACTATCGGCGCCGCTAGGTCGCTCAGGGCGGAGCGGCAGGTTGTTCCGCCCGACTGCCCACCCTCAGGGAGACAGACATGATCAGGACCCGAACCGCCTTCGCCATGGCTGCGGTGACGCTGCTCGCGGCGACCCAGGCCCAAGCCCACGCCAAGCTGCTCGGAGCGAACCCGCCGGTGAATTCAACCGTTGCCGCGCCAAGACAGATCGTCCTGAAGTTCAGCGAGAGATTGCAGCCGAGGTTTTCAGGTTTCGACGTCTCCAAGGGCGGCGCTCGGGTGCCGATGAAGGCGAGCATTGGCAAGGACCGGCTGAGCATGGTGGGGACGCCTGCCAGTCCGCTCGCGCCTGGCGCCTATCGCATAGCCTGGCATGCCGTCACCGCCGATACACACCGGATGCAGGGGGCCTATACGTTCGTAGTCCGGTGAGGCCGTGATCGAAGCTGCCGTCGTCGTGGCGACCATCGTCGCCAGCGGCCTGATCAATAGCTGGTTCCTCGTTGGGACAGCCCACGTCGGGCAGATCGGGCTTCCACCTACGGTCGGTTGCTGCTTGTGAAGCTCGGCCTGTTCGTGGGGATGCTGGGCCTGGCGGCCTTGCGCCGAAGCCTATTGTTCGAGACGGGCGCCGGGGCTGCGATTCTGGTTGTCGCCGGCGTGCTCGGAACGCTCGCGCCTGTTTCGGCCCAGTAGCCCCTGGTTCAGCGCCTCAAGGGTCAAACCCGCGGCGAAGGTCGGCTATGGAGGCGCCCGGATATCTCGTTGTTCCGCCCCGTTCAGGCCGACGCGCCGGTGTCCACGCGGCCCCTCCCCGGCGGGTTCAATATCCGAAGTCGGACGATGATCTCCATCGCCGCTGTTCCAAGTCTCCGTTTTCTCTGTACCAATGCCATGCTGAAGATCGGGCGTCGCGTCTCCGTCGACGACGGCCCGGCATCTCAGGGAGAAGACCATGACCCATGTCGGAAAGTGCTTTTGCGGCGCCGTCGAAGTGGAAGTTGTCGGGGAACCGGAGGGCATGGGCTATTGCCACTGCAATTCCTGCCGTTCCTGGTCGGGCGGCCCGGTCAACGCCTTCAGCCTCTGGAAGCCCGAGACCGTGCGGGTGACGTCGGGGGCCGAGCACGTGCGGATGTTCCAGAAGACCGAGCTCAGCCAGCGCCAGTATTGCGGCAAGTGCGGCGGCCACCTGATGACCAATCACCCGCCCCTAGGCCTGGTGGACGTGTTCGCCGCCACCATCCCGACCCTGGCCTTCAAGCCGGGCGTCCACATCAACTACGCCGAGACCGTGCTGCCGATCCGCGACGGCCTGCCCAAGCTGAAGGATTTCCCCGCCGAATTCGGCGGCTCCGGCGAGGCGATCCCCGAATAGCGGATGGGTTAGGTGGCGGACCGGGTTTCCGCGGGGCTCCGCGCCGGCGGGCCGGCCGGGCGTAGGTAGGCCAGCATCGGCTTCTCGAACAGTTCGTGCACCCGCACGGCGACGATCACGCTGCACGCCACCGCGGTCAGGATCACCACGTCCGCCGGCAGGCTCGTATAGCGCGTCAGCAGCAGGGCGACGCCGCCGACCAGCGGGGCGTGAACCAGGTAGAGCGAATAGGACGCGTCGCCCAGATAGGTGAACGGGCTCTCCGGAACCTCGATCTGCAGCGCGCCCCAGACGATCAGCGCCGCGGGGACGCCCAGGGTGAGGACCCGGATCCACCCGTCGCGCCCCATCAGGAAGTCGAGCTCGCCCCCGAACGGCGGCCATCGCAGCACGGCGCCCAGCACCAGCACCCCCGCGCCCAGCGGAATCCCCACCAGAGCGGGCCGCCACCTGGGCGCCTGGGCGATGATCACCCCGAACAGGAACTCCAGGATGATGGGGTTGCCGACGAACTGCGAAACCGGCCCCGACCGCCAGGACAGGGCGACCAGATAGGCGCCCGCCAGCAGCCAGATCACCCGCGGCCGCCAGATGGTGAAGGCGAACCCGGCGTAGAACAGCACCTCGAAACACAGCGTCCAGCCGGCGGGCAGCAGCGGAACGGTCATCCGGTCGCTGGCGGGCCAGAGCGCGCCGGTCGCCAGCAAGTCACGCCACCCCAGCGTTCCCGCCACGGCGTCCTTCAGAGCCCAGGCCGAGGCGAACAGCAGGTAGAGCGGCAGGATACGCCGGGCGCGCTTGGCGATGAACTCCGTCGCGGTCAGCCCCTGCGACGTCCGGGCGATGATCAGGCCGGAAATGACGAAGAAGAGGTCGACGCCGCAGCGGCCAAGCAGTCCGGCGACATGGCCAAGTATCCCATAGTCGCCGACGATCTCCTGCGTGCGCTCCACCGCATGCAGGTGCACCACCAGCAAGGCGGCCACGAACCTCAGAACCTGTATGGACCACAGCTTCATGGGCGAAGATTACGCTCATCTGAGCATCCGTGAATATCTCACGCTTTCTGATTGAATTGGCACTCTGGAAGGACGTGCAGGCGCCAGCGCTCAGCGGGTGCGAGACCACGCATCGTCTCTACTCGATTGCGCGCCCCCAAAGGCTGGCCTCCACGCCTCTGACGACGCAGGATAGCGCCAACCTCCGGCCCTGATTCATCGAGACCCGTTTTGAAGTGCACCCTGTTCGCTGCGACCGCCCTGCTGCTGGCGGCGGGTCCCGGCTTTGCGCAATCCGCCGCGCCCCAGCCCGCGCCCCTGCCCGCCCCGATCGCCGCGCCGGTCGACGTCGCCTATCCGGGCCTGCTGAAGATCTCCGTCGACGCCACCGACCTGGACCGTCGGATCTTCCGCGTTCGCGAGACGGTTCCGGTCTCCGGGCCCGGCCGCTTCACCCTGCTCTACCCGCGCTGGATTCCGGGCGGCCACACGCCGCGCGGCGACCTCGCCAACATCGCCGGCCTGGTGATCACCGCGGGCGGCAGGCGGCTGGACTGGACCCGTGACCCTGTGGAGGTCGCCGCGTTCCACATCGACGTGCCGGCCGGGGTCTCCCAGCTCGACGTCGAATTCCAGTACCTGTCGGCCACCGACGCCGACCAGGGTCGGATCGTGGTCACGCCGGAGATGCTGAACCTGCAATGGATCAGCATGGCGCTCTATCCCGCCGGTCATTTCACCCGCCGCATCCAGATCGAGCCCAGCGTCCGCCTGCCGCAGGGCTGGGGCTATGGCAGCGCCCTGGAGCCGGTCAGGACCGAGGGGGACCTGGTGACGTTCAAGCCGGTGGCGTTCGACGTGCTGGTCGATTCCCCCATGTTCGCCGGACGCTGGTTCAAGAAGGTCGACCTGGACCCCGGCGGCCGGTCCCGCGTGACCCTGAACGTCATGGCCGACGAACCCAGCCTGCTGGAGATGAGCCCCAGGCAGGTCGAGGCGCACCGGGCGATGGTCGTCCAGGCCGACAGGCTCTACGGCGCCCGGCACTTCGACCACTACGACATGCTGCTGTCGCTGTCCGACCGGATGGGCGGCATCGGGCTGGAGCACCAGCGGTCCAGCGAGAACGGAACCTCGCCCAAGTACTTCACCGACTGGGACAAGCTGCCCGCCACCCGCGACCTGCTGCCCCACGAGTACACCCACTCCTGGAACGGCAAGTACCGGCGGCCCTTCGACCTGTGGACGCCCAATTTCAACGTCCCCATGCGCGACAGCCTGCTCTGGGTCTATGAGGGGCAGACCCAGTACTGGGGCTATGTGCTGGCCGCCCGTTCGGGCCTGCTCACCCGGCAGGAGGCGCTCGACGCCATCGCTTCCACGGCCGCCGCCTACGACAACCGGGTGGGCCGCGCCTGGCGCAAGATGGTCGACACCACCAACGATCCGATCATCGCCGCTCGCCGCCCCCTGCCCTGGACCAGCTGGCAGCGCAGCGAGGACTACTATTCGGAGGGCCAGCTGATCTGGCTCGACGCCGACACCCTGATCCGGGAGCAGTCCGGCGGGAAGAAGTCGCTGGACGATTTCGCCAGGGCGTTCTTCGGGGTCAATGACGGCGACTGGAGCCAGCTCACCTACGACTTCGACGAGGTGGTGCGCACGCTGAACGCCGTCCAGCCCTACGACTGGGCGACCTTCCTCAAGACCCGGCTGGAGAGCCACGGCCCCGGCGCGCCGCTGGATGGCGTGGCCCGCGGCGGCTACCGGCTGGTCTACGCCGCCACCCCCACCGACTACTTCAAGAGCGCCGAGACCCGCCGCAAGTCGACCGACCTCACCTATTCCCTGGGCCTGGTGCTCAACAAGGACGGGGACGTGACGGCGGTTCAGTGGGAGGGCCCGGCCTTCAAGGCGGGGCTCACCGACGGCCAGAAGGTGATCGCGGTCAACGGCTTCGCCTACGACGCCGACCGCCTCAAGGACGCGATCACCGCCGCCCGGGGCGCGGGCGACCCGGTGGAGCTGATCGTCAGGTCCGGCGACCGCTACCGCACGGTGAAGGTCCCCTACAACGGCGGCCTGCGCTATCCGCGCCTCGAACGGGTGGCCGGAACGCCGGATCGCCTGGGGGACATCCTCACGCCGCGCAGGTAGGCCGCCGGGCGGGTCGCGTCCGACGCTTAGTCCGCGCGCAGGGCGGCGGCGGGGCGCCGGGACAGGGCCTGGAGCGAGGCGGCGAGCCCGCCGAGCGCCGCGATCAGGGCCGCGCCGCCCACCAGGGCGGCCACGCCGCCCCAGTCGACGCTCCAGTGCGCCTTGAACACCAGGGTGACCACGGGCCAGGCCGCCGCGTAGCCCAGGGCGACCCCCGCCGCGCCGGCGATCAGCCCCACCGCGCCGTATTCCAGGACATAGGCGCCCAGGATCTGGGCCCGGCTGGCGCCCAGGGCCTTGAGGATCGCGGCTTCCCGCGTCCGGGCCTGGGCGCGCGCGGCGATGGCGCCGGCCAGCACGAGCAGTCCGGCCAGGGCGGCGACGGCCGCGGCGCCCCGGACCGCCAGCGCGAGCCGGTCGAACAGGTCGGTGGCGGCCTCCAGCTGCTCGCGCACCGAGATTACGTTCACCTCGGGAAAGCCCTGACCCAACGCCCGGGTCACCGCCGCCTCCTGGGCCTTCGTGGCCTTGGCGATGGCCACGTGGCGCAGGTCCGCCCCGGCCAGGGCCGAAGGGCTCACCACCACGGGGAATGTCGCGCCGAAGCCGCCGAAGTCCACCTTGCGGATCGCCGCCACCCGCGCCTCGATCTCCCGGCCCAGGATCGACAGGGTGACCGCATCGCCCACCGCGATCCGCGCGCCCTTGGCGGCCTGCACGTCGATGGCGACCAGGGGCGGCCCCTGATAGTTCGCCGGCCACCAGCGCCCCTCGACCACCCCCGACGGGTCCGGCCGTGGTCCGATCGCCGACATGGAGATGTCGTTGTCATAGGCCCAGCGGTCGCCCTGTGGCACGGCCTCCGGGTTCACCGGCGTCCCTCGCACCCGCACGATCCGTCCGGTGACGAACGGCGCCCGCAGGTAATTGTCCTTGGTCAGCCGCGTCGCGAACGCCCTGGCGACCACGGCGTCGAACTCCGCCACCCGCTCGCCGGGGATCTCGGTGAACACCAGGGCCGGCGCGGTCCGGGGCGCGACCTCGGCGACCTGGCGCAGAAGGCTGGACTGGATCAGCACCACGGAGGCCAGCAGAGCGACGCCCAGGCCGATGGCCGGCGCGGCGGTGCGCGCCGCCGATCCGGGGCCGGCCAGGTTGGCCAGACCCATGCGCAACGGTCCGGAGGTCGCCGCCCTCGCCCGCCCCGCCGCCTTGGCGCCCGCCAGGCCCAGCGCCCAGAGCAGCCCGAAGGCCACCGCGACGCCCGCGATCATGATCCCCGCCGCCAGCGGCGTCGGCGCGGTGACCACGGCCAGCGCCGCCAGCCCCGCGCCGGCCAGCGCCGCACCCGTCGTCTCCAGTCCCAGGCCCGGCCGCCCGCGCAGGTCGCGCCGGAACAGGGTGGCCGGCGAGGTGCTCCTGGCCCGCGCCAGCGGAACCAGGGAGAAGGCCGCCGCCGACAGCAGGCCGAACGCCGCCGCCTTGGCCAGCGGGACCGGATAGACGGCGAACAGCGCCGGGACCGGCAGGTTGTCCTGCACCATCGCGCCCAGGGCCACCGGCGCCGCCGCGCCCAGGACCAGCCCGATCCCGACCCCCAGCAGGGCCAGCAGCCCGATCTGCAGCAGGTAGACGTTGCGCACCAGAACCCCGTCGGCGCCCAGCGCCTTCAGCACCGCGATGGTCGGCTTCTTGGCGTCGAGATAGGCCGAGACCGCCCCGAACACTCCCAACCCGCCCGCCACCAGCGACGCCAGGCCGATGAAGCCCAGGAAGTATTCCAGCTGGTCGATCAGCCGCCGGATGCCCGGCGCGGCGTCGTCCCGGTCGCGGATGCGCACGGCCGAGCGCGGCATCAGGGTCCGAAGGTGGCGCGTCACCGCCTTGGGGGACTCCGCCCCCGGCAGGGCGATCCGTGCGGTCTCGCCGAACGGCAGGCCGGGCTCCAGGAACCCGCCGCCTTCCACGGTCTGCAGGCGGGTCAGCACCCGCGGCCCCAGGGCGAAGCCGCGCGACAGCCGGTCCGGCTCCTGGATCAGCACGGCCCGCGCCACCAGCGGCACATTGCCCACCAGGAAGCGGTCGCCGAGCTTCAGGCCCAGCTTCTCCAGCAGGCTGCGCTCCACCGCCGCGCCCATCACGCCGTCGGCCGTCGGCGCCAGCGCCTCGTCCAGGGAGCTTGCGCTCTCCAGCTCCACCTTGCCCGCCAGGGGATAGGCGCCGGCCACGCCGCGCAGCTCCACCAGCCGCCTCAGGCCGCCGGGCGCCTCGGCCATGCCCCGCGCGCTGACCGCCCAGGACACCCGCCCCTCGGCCTCGATGGCGGCCCGTTCCTGCGAAGTGAACCGCCGCTGCTCGACGGTCAGCGCCAGGTCGCCGCCCAGGATCTCGCCGGCCTGCGAAGCCAGCCCGCGCCGGAAGGCCTCCGCCGTCGAGCCCGCCGCCGCGATCGCCGCCACGCCCAGGGCCAGGCAGGCCAGGAATATCCGAAAGCCCTTCACCCCCGAGCGAAGCTCCCGCGCGGCGAAGCGCAGCGACAGCGGGATCACGGAGCGATGCGCCCGCCCTGCATGCGCAGGGTGCGGTCGGCGCGGGCCGCCAGGGCCGCGTCGTGGGTCACCAGCACCAGGGCCGCCCCGGTCTCCGCCACCAGGTCAAGCATCAGCGCCGCCACATGCTCGGCGTTCTCGGCGTCCAGGTTGCCGGTGGGTTCGTCGGCGAACAGCAGCACCGGACGCCCCGCCAGGGCGCGGGCCAGAGCCACCCGCTGCTGCTCGCCGCCGGAAAGCTGGTGCGGATAGTGCTTCAATCTCGCCGACAGCCCGACCCGGTCCAGCCACTCCCGCGCCACGGGCTCGGCGTCGCGCGCTCCGGCGATCTCCAGCGGGGCGGCGACATTCTCCTCGGCGGTCATGTTCGGCAGCAGGTGGAAGGCCTGGAACACCAGCGACACCCGGCCCCGGCGCAGCCGCGCGCGCCCGTCCTCGTCCAGCCGCCCCAGGTCCTGGCCGAACACTTCGACCCGCCCGGCGGTCGGCCGCTCCAGCCCCGCCGCCACGGCGATCAGCGACGACTTGCCCGATCCCGAGGGCCCGGTCACCGCCACCCGCTCCCCCGGCCCGATCTGCAGGTCCAGTCCGCGCAGAATCTCGACCGGGCCCGCAGCGGACGGCAAGGTCAGGGAGACGCCGTCCATCAGGAGCGGCGGTACGGCGTCGGACAAGGCGGGCCTCGGGTTGCGGAAGCGCTGGGCGCCATAGATAGGACAGGCTTTGACTTCAGACACGCCCATGATGGTCATAAGACGACAACTGCTGCTCGGGGCCGCCGCCGCGCTCGCCGCCGGCCCCGGCTTTGCCGCCCGCCGCAAGGTGGTGACGATCCTGGGGGATTCCATCACGGCCGGTCTCGGACTGCCGGCCGCCCAGGCTTTCCCCGCACGCCTCCAGGCGGAGCTTGCGCGGCGTGGCGCCCCGGCCCTGGTCCGCGCCGCCGGCGTCTCCGGCGACACCTCGGCCGGCGGCCTCGCCCGGGTCGATTTCAGCGTCCAGCCGGACACCGATATCTGCGTCGTCGCCCTCGGGGGCAACGACCTGCTCCAGGGCCTGGACCCGAAGACCACCCGCGCCAATCTCGACCGCATCATCGCGCGCCTGCAGAAGCGTGGGATCGGCGTGATTCTGGCGGGCCTGCAGCCGCCGGGCGCCATCGGCCGCGGCTACGCCCGGGAGTTCGCCCAGCTCTATCCGGCCCTCGCCAGGTCCCGCGGCGTTCCGGTCTATCCGGACCTGTTGGCGGGCGTCGGCCCGGCCCTGCGCCAGCGCGACGGCCTGCATCCCAGCGCCCAGGGCGCCGCCGTCATCGCCAGGGGCCTCGCGCCCGTCGTGGTCAGGGCGCTGAGCGCCCGACGCTAGCTCAGCTCGCCCGGGAGAGTTCTTCGGGGTCGCCCTCGGCCACGGCGATCGCCTCGATGATGGCCTCGATCAGCGCCGCGGCCCGGATCGGCTTCGACAGGTGCTGGTCTGCGCCGGCGTCGTGGCTGGCGCGCACATGTTCGTCCAGCGCGTTGGCGGTCAGCATGATCACCGGTGTCCGCGCCAGGCCATGCTCCCGTTCGTGCTCGCGCAGCAGGACGGTGGCCGACAGTCCGTCCAGTTCCGGCATCTGCATGTCCATCAGCACCACGTCGAACCGCTCGGCCTTCAGGCGCTCCAGGGCCTGGGCGCCGTTCTCGACGATCACCGGATCGACGTTCACCGACTGAAGGATCAGCTGCACGACCTTCTGGTTGGTCGGATGGTCTTCGGCCAGCAGCACCCGGCAGCCGGAAATATCGACGGCATGGTCCTCGGCCGGCGCCTCGTCGACCGAGCCCTCGGCGGCCCGGTCCAGGGGCAGGATGACGGTGAAGGTGGAACCCGCGCCCGGCGCGCTCTCCACGTCGACCGTCCCGCCCATCAGTTCGATCAGGGAGCGGCTGATCGCCAGGCCCAGGCCCGTGCCGCCGAAACGACGCCGGATCGAGGCGTCGGCCTGCTCGAAGCGGCGGAACAGCCGCGCCTTCACCTCGTCGTCGAACCCGATCCCGCTGTCGGTCACCCGGAAGCACAGGGCGCCCCCGGCGCGCGTCACGTCCAGCCTCACAGACCCGGCGTCGGTGAACTTCACCGCGTTGGACAGCAGGTTGGACAGGACCTGGGTCAGCCGCACCTGATCCCCCAGGAAGCCGCCCTCGGCCTCGGGAGCGACGGTCCAGGCGAAGTCCAGCCCCTTGGTCTCGGCCGAGGCCCGGTGCAGTTCGGCGATGCGGCCGACGATGGCCTGCATCTTGAAGCTCTCGTGAGCCAGCTGGATCTCGCCGGCCTCGATCTTCGAGAAGTCGAGGATGTCGGTCAGCACCTGCTCCAGCAGGCGGCCGGACGACACGATCAGTTCGGCCAGATCCCGGCTCTTCTCGGTGCGCTGCTGCGCCGCCAGGGTCTCGGAAATCGCGATCACGCCGTTCAGCGGCGTGCGCAGCTCGTGGCTCATATTGGCCAGGAATCGGGACTTTTCGGCATTGGCGCGCTCGAGTTCCGCGGTGCGTTCCCGCACCCGGTCCTCCAGAGAGGCCAGGACTTCTTCCGTTTTCTCCCGTTCGCTGCGCAGGGCCCTGGCCAGGACGCCGATCTCGTCGTTCCGCGCCTCGACGTCCTCGACCGCCGGGCGGTCGCGCACGCCATAGGTCTCCGGCTCGCAGGAGGCGGCCAGCCGGCTCAGGGGCCAGACGATGGTCCGCCGCGCCAGGGCCACCACCAGGATGGTCTGGGCCAGCGCCGCCAGCCCGCCCAGCAACAGCACCCACGACGCCGAGCGAGCCGCCGAGAGCGCCATCGCCGACTTGGGATAGGTGAGCAGCAGATACCAGTCCGGTCCGCTCAACTGGCCGTAGGCCACCATCTGCGATCCGTCCGGGCTGGCGATCACCCCATGCGCGCGGCCGTCCCGCCGGATCGCCTTGACCAGCGACTGCAGGCCGAGCTTGCGCTCATAGTCCTTGACCGTTTCCTCCGACGCCTGGCCCGGCGTGGCGAAGCCCGGATAGGCGATCAGTTCGCCCTTGCCGGTGATCACCAGATTGGACGCGCCCGGCAAGGTGGTCGTCACCGCGTTCAGGAGGAAGCCGGTGAGTTCGATCGACGAGCCGAACGAGCCCACATATCGCCCGTCGACATAGGCCGGCGTCATGCAGCCGGTGGCCAGCCGCTGGCCCTTCTTGTCCTGGATCAGGTGTTGCAGGTTGGTGCATCGGGTCACCCGCGCCGGATCGGCGCCCGGCAGGGTGATCTGGCTCATCTCCTCCTTGCTGATGTCCAGGCTGGCCGGCGCCTCATGCCGATAGAACATCAGCTTGTCCGGCCGGTCGGGGCCGAACATCACCAGGCGCGAGTTCGGCGTGAAGAAGTAGAAGTTGTCGTAGTCCGAATGCGCCGCCTGTCCGAAGTCGGACACGACCGAGAACGCCGCCACCAGGGTCGCCATCTCTGAAGGCGCGATTTCCGCCCCGCGCGAGATGAACGCGCCCATGCCGTAGACCCAGCGGCCCGAGGCCGTCAGGTGTCCGTTGAAGTACTCCGGGCGGCTGCGGCGGGTGCCGTCCGCCTGCAGCGGATAATAGTCGTTGGAGATCACTTCGACCTGGCGGTCGGACAGATGATGGATCCGGCGCTCCAGCTCCTTGCCCGCCGCCTTGTGCAGGCTGGTCAGGTTCGAGAACCGCCGGTCGATGTTGGAGCTGCGCTCGCGCACATAGTCCGACAGATAGCTGATCTGGCGCTGGGTCAGCTCATGCTGAAACACCACGAAGGCTCCCACCGAGCCCATGATGGTAACGACCAGTGACATCAGCCCGACGCTGATCAGGAATCGCCTCGAAAGAGATTTCATCGCGCCGCAGCGGCCGCCCCCGGTTGAGGCGAGACCCTAGCCGACGAACCTTGCGCGACGGTTTACGGGATTCCCCCAGGAAAACGGAGGCTTGGCCCCGATCGCGCCGCACCCCCATACTGCGCGAAACAGAAGGCGCGGAATCGGATGACGGTCGCACAGGTCGCTCTGGACCAGCTCATGCGCCTCGCCGGGCGCGAGGCGCCGGACTTCGTAAGGATCGAGACCGGGCCGCCGGCCATGGTCACGCGGTTCTACGCCGAGGAGACCGCCGCCGCCGTCCTCGCGGCCACCGGGGTGATCGCCGCGGACCTGTGGTCCGACCGGACCGGCGAGGCCCAGACCGTCACCGTCTCGACCCGAGAG